>NZ_JBSFGJ010000659.1:0-3782 GCF_053596515.1 Nonomuraea sp. NPDC001684 | reverse complement strand
AAGCGGCGCAAGCAGCTCTTCGAGGACGCCGGCCGCCAGCTCGTCGAGATCACCCGCCGCTACTACGAGGACGGCGACGAGTCGGTGCTGCCGCGCTCGGTCGCCAGCCGCGCGGCGTTCGAGAACGCCATGGCGCTCGACGTGGCGATGGGCGGCTCCACCAACACGATCCTGCACATCCTGGCCGCGGCCCGCGAGGCCGAGGTCGACTTCGGCCTCAAGGAGATCAACGAGATCTCGCTGCGGGTGCCGTGCCTGTGCAAGGTCGCCCCGGCCACCAGCAAGTACCACGTCGAGGACGTCCACCGCGCCGGCGGCATCCCGGCCATCCTGGGCGAGCTCGACCGGGCGGGGCTGCTGCACAGCGACGTGCCCACGGTCAACGGGGGCACGCTGGGCGACACGCTGGCCGCCTGGGACGTCAAGTCGCCGACCGTGCTGCCCGAGGCCGTCGAGCTGTGGCACGCGGCGCCGGGCAACGTGCGCACGGTGAAGGCATACTCGCAGGACAACCGCTGGGACTCCCTCGACCTCGACCGGGCGCAGGGGTGCATCCGCGACCTGGAGCACGCCTACAGCGCCGACGGCGGCCTGGCCGTGCTCTACGGCAACATCTCGCTCGACGGCGCGGTGGTGAAGACCGCGGGGGTCGACGAGTCGATCTGGAAGTTCAGCGGGCCCGCGGTGGTGTTCGAGTCGCAGGAGCAGGCCGTCGAGGGCATCCTCGGCGGGCGGGTCAAGGAGGGCGACGTGGTGGTCATCCGCTACGAGGGCCCCAAGGGCGGCCCCGGCATGCAGGAGATGCTCTACCCGACCTCCTTCCTCAAGGGCAAGGGCCTGGGCAAGGCGTGCGCGCTGGTCACCGACGGCCGCTTCTCCGGCGGCACGTCCGGGCTGTCGATCGGGCACGCCTCGCCGGAGGCGGCCGAGGGCGGCGCGATCGCGCTGGTCGAGGACGGCGACATCATCGACATCGACATCCCCGGCCGGTCGATGGAGCTGCGGGTGCCCGAGGCCGAGCTGGCCGCGCGGCGCGAGCGGCTGCTGGCCGACCTGGGCGGCTACCGGCCGCGCGACCGCAACCGTCCGGTGAGCGTGGCGCTGCAGGCGTACGCGGCGATGACCACGTCCGCCTCGACCGGCGCCTCGCGTGATCTGTCGCAGCTGTCCCGATAGTTAGGGTGCGGTGGACCCCCGGTCCACCGCACAGATTTTCGAAAATTGTCGGTGGTCGTCCCTATTCTTGGGGTATGACGACAGTCGTGAAGGACGAGACTCGCCCGCTGACGACCGCCGAGATCGCCGCCATCGCCCTCTCCCTCGCTCACCTCGGAGCGGGCCCGCAGGCCGTCGCCGCACGGCGCGGCCTGCAACACGCGCTCGAACACCTGGAGCTCGACGACGACGTCATCGCGACCACGCTCGCGACCCTGACCGAGCCGCTGCCCGTGGAGACCGCCTCCCGGGCCAGGCTCATCGCCGACGCCATCACCAGCCGCCTCATGATCCGCCTCCACTACCGCGACGCCTCGGGGGCCGTCACCTCCCGCGACGTCGAGCCGGTGACCTGCCTGGTCCACCGCGAATACTGGTACCTGGTCGGCGTGTGCCGGATGCGGCGGGCCATCAGGGCGTTCCGGTTCGACCGCATCATCGCGGTCGAGCCCACCCTGACCCCGTCGCGGCCGCACCTGGCCGACCGGTTCCTGCCCTTCCAGCGCCGCCGCCGGCGCACCACCGCGGCATGACCTGCCGCAAGCAGATCATCGCGGCGTAACCTGCCGCAAGCTTGACCCTCGGGCCCCCGGGCGTTGGTGCGGGGCGTGACAGGCTCGCGCACATGCGCGTCCGGGGGATCTCGCTCATCGCCGCCCTGCTGCCCGTCGTCGTGCCCGTCGCCGTGTCCGCCTGCGCGGCGGGCCCGCGTCCGGCCCCGCTCCCGATCGTGGCGCACCGCCAGGCGGTGGCCGTGGAGCGCCTGCTGCCGCCGGCCACGCGGCGGGCGCTCGACCGGGCGCTGGAACGTCAGCTGCGGGGCCGTCCGGGGCGGGTGGCGCTGTCGGTGTACGACCGCGCGACGGGCGTGCGGTACTCCTACGCCGAGGGCAGGCCGTTCGTGCTGGCCAGCGTGGCCAAAGTGGACATCCTGCTCGCCCTGCTGCTGCTCAGGCAGAGCGAGCACCGGCGGCTCGGCGCGTACGAACGCAGGCTCGCCTCCCGGATGATCCGCCAGAGCCACAACGAGAGCGCGCACGAGCTGTACATGACGGTCGGCGGCCAGGAGGGGCTCAGCCGGGTCCTGGGCGCGCTTGAGGTGCGCGACACCAGGCCGGGCGCGGGCCTGTCGTGGGGCATGACCCTCAGCCACCCGTCGGACCAGGTGCGGGTGCTGGAGCAGCTCACCGACCCCGCCGGGCCGGTGCCGGCCGCGAGCCGCCGCTGGGCGCTGGGGCTCATGTCGTCGGTGGACCGGTCGCAGGCGTGGGGCGTCAGCGCCGCCGGCGGCGAGGTGGCGCTCAAGAACGGCTGGCTGCCGGTGGACGCGCACGACGGGCGGTGGACGGTCAACAGCGTGGGCCGGATCGTGCTGAACGGGCACGAACTACTCATCGCCGTGCTGTCGGAGCGCAGCCCGGACATGGCGACGGGCGTGGCGACCGTGGAGCGGGCGGCCCGGCTGGCCGTGGAGGCGTTCACCCGGGCCCGCCGCTCAGGAGGAGCAGCAACCTCCGCCGCAGCAGCCGCCGCCACCGCCGGCCGGACGGGGAGCGGCCGCGCCACCGGTCATGGACACGGTGGACAGCAGCTTGACCGTGTCGCCGTGGCCCTCCGGGCAGGTCGCCGGCTCGTCTGAGGCCGACATGGGACGGGAGACCTCGAACGTGGAGCCGCAGGCGCGGCAGCGGAAGTCGTAACGCGGCATGCGGTAAGCCTAACCCGCTGTGGCCGGTGAGCGGGAGCCGGCGTAGGTCAGGTGCGCATGGTCGGAGACGGGCTCGTAGCCGATCGACCGGTAGATCGCGTTGCTGGTCGGGTTGTCCAGGTCGGTGAAGAGCACGACCTGCTCGCACCGTTCGGCCAGCGCCACCTCGCTGGCGTACGCGGTGACCGCGGCCCCGTAGCCCTTCCTGCGGCACGACGGCGGCGTGTAGACCGGTCCGACGCGGCACACGCCGCCGGCCGCCCGGCCGAGCCCGGCCACCGAGACCGGCACGCCCTCGGCCTCCCACACGAACAGCTCGCGCCCGGCCACCCGCTGGGCGACGCGCTCGGCGACGTCGTGCGCCTCCCCGAGCCCGACCTCCGCGCCGAACGCCTGGTACCAGCTCGCCATCAGCGGGAAGTCGCCGGGCCCGGCGAGCCGGCCGCGGCCGGGCACGGACGGGACGGCGAGCGCGCCGAGCCGGGCACGGACGGGACGGCGAGCGCGCCGAGCCGGTAGAGCCGTTCGGACACCGTCCGGTCGGGCTCGCCGAGCAGCCGGACGACCTCTGCCGTCACCTCGACCGGCCCCACGACCATGGGCACGTCGCCGCCAAGCGCCTCGACCAGCGGGGCGACGGCCTCGGCGGGCATGCGCGTGAGGCTCAGGGGGGCGGGCGGCGTGCGGAAGGCGGCGGCGCGCACCTGGCCCCCGGCGGTCCACCAGGCGAAGAAGGCGGCGTCGGCGGGATGGCCGGCGCGCAGGTTGGCCAGGACGGTCAGCGGAACCGTGTTGCCGACCGGGTCGCCGAGCAGGAACGGCTCGGCGACCGCGGCGAATTCCTCCGATCCGGAGGAAT
>NZ_JBSFGJ010000658.1:0-3784 GCF_053596515.1 Nonomuraea sp. NPDC001684 | reverse complement strand
GCTTCTTCGTCGCCGCCGAGTTCGCCCTGGTCGCCGCCAAGCGGCACCGTCTGGAGAAGGCCGCCGCGCAGGGGAGCAAGGCCGCCTCCGCCGCCCTGTCGGGGATCAAGGAGCTGTCGCTCATGCTGGCCGGGGCGCAGCTCGGCATCACGCTGTGCTCGCTCGGGCTCGGCGTGGTGTCCGAACCGCTGATCGCCGGCACCCTCGTCCCGCTCTTCGACGCCGTCGGCCTGCCCGGGGCCGCCGCGCACGCGGTGGCGTTCGTCATCGCGCTGGCGGTCGTGACGTTCCTGCACATGGTGCTCGGCGAGATGGCGCCGAAGTCCTGGGCCATCGCCCACCCCGAGCGCTCGGCCACCCTGCTGGCGCTGCCGTTCCGCGGCTTCACCCTGCTGGTCCGTCCGCTGATCAGCGCGTTGAACGCCGTCACCAACGGGCTGCTGCGGCTGTTCGGCGTCCGTCCGGACGAGGCGGGCGCCAAGGCGCGCACCCCCGACCAGCTCCGGCACCTGGTGGAGGAGTCACGCCGGCTCGGCCTGATCGAGCCGGACGACCACGTCGTGCTCAGCCAGGCCCTGCGGGCGCCGCAGTCCGGCATCACCGCGCTGATCACGCCGGCCGAGCAGATCGTCGGCGTCCCCGCCACCGCCGCCGCCCAGGACGTCATCGACGCCTGCAACCGGTCCGGGCTCACCCGGCTGATCGTGTGGTCCGACGCCGGGCCGAGCGGGGTCGTGCACCTGCGCGACGCCTACCTGGCCCGCCGGCGCGGCACTGCCACCACCGCCGCCCAGCTCGCCTACCGCGTGCCGGACCTGCCTCAGGAGACCTCGGTCGCCGACGCGGTCGCCCGGCTGCGCGCCGCGCACAGCCAGATCGCCCTGATCCGCGACGACGCCGGCGCGGTCATCGGCCTCGTCACCCTGGACGACCTGCTCACCACCCTCCTGGTGCCCGCCTGACCACCGTTCGGCGCAGTTCGTCCGGTGCGGTGACCCGGCGATCGTGATGACCGCGCATGCCATCCCGCCGCCTGCTCGGCGTCCAGTGGTTCGCGGGTCAGCGGCGGGCCGCGCTCGTGCTCCCAGCCGGCCGGGACGCCGACGTTCGGCCGTCGACCGGCCCGTGCCACCGGACGGCTGTGTCTGCGGAGTAGGCGCTCATATTCGGCATATCGGGAAATTCCTCTTTGTTTATAAATACGCCCGCCTCCTCTCGTCGGCCTTTCTTTGCCATTGCCTTACCTGTCGGTGTGTGCTCAAATTATGATTCGATTTACCCATTCCGGCCGGGATGCTAGGCGGCAGAATTGCGACATGGATAGACATGTCGCTTTCGGCGGCTGCAGAATCGACATTTCGCACAATCGACGGAGGAAGATCGCCATGTTCAAGAAACTGCTGCGTTTCCTTCCCGCCGGCCTCGCGGCCGGCTCGCTGCTGGCCACCGTGGCCCTGCCCGCTCCGGCGTCGGCGTCAGCCTCCCGGGCCGCAACGCGGCAAAATGTCGTCACCGTACTCGGCTACAACAGCACCGACTGGAAATACCTCCAGGTGCCGTCCGGGGCCAACGCCCCGCGTTTCTACGAGCCGGACTTCGACGACAGCGACTGGGCGAGCGGGCAAGAAGGATTCGGCACCACCAACGGCACCTGTGCGTGGAACAATTCCACCAACGTCAAGACGCCCTGGGCGGTGAACACCGACATCCTGGTACGCCACTGGGTGCACATCCCACGCAACGCACGACTGGTCCGCATCCAGGGAACGATCGACAACGATGCGCGGGTCTACTTCAACGGCCGCCTCGTTCAGGCCGTCAGGAGCGGCCGCTGCGCCGCGGGCGCCATCAACGTCGTCCTACCCGCCAGGCACCTGGAGCGCTGCAACCTCCTGGCCATCCGTGGCCATGACTACGGCGCCGCCACCTATCTGAACGTCGAGGTCAGCTACGAGAGGCTGACCCCCTCCGCCTGAACGAGCACCGCCGCGAGCCCCCGGCCCCCTCGAACTGCGAGAGGGCCGGGGGCTCTCTCCATGCAAACTTCCCCGCCAGGACGGGCCGCAGGCCGGAGGGGAGGCCAGCCGGGGCCGGCCCAGGCGGCCGTGGGCATGGCCCTTGAAACGATCCTCGTCAAGGCGTGGAATTTTGAACTGAGAGGAGAGGGCGGGCACAACCGGCCCGGCCTGTCCGCAATTGCCGCGCAGCGCTCGGCGTGAGCTTCGCCGCACAACAAGGCAACCCTTTCGCCGTGTCCCGTCAGCCCGCCGAAGCCCCCACCCGCACCGGAGGCACGCGTGACCCCCACGCCCGTGGTTCTCGACAGCAGCGGACGCCGCATCTATGAGCAGGCCGACTTCTTACGAGCCGCCGGACCGGCCGTGCCCGTCCAACTGCCCGGCGACCTCACCGCCTGGTCGGTGACCGACGGGGACGTCGTCAAGCATCTGCTGACGAATCCCCACGTCTCCAAGGACGCGCGCAAGTCCTGGCCCGGCTATCGCCCCTACGCGATCGGCTGGCTCACCGCCTGGGTGGACGTGAAGAGCATGTTCACCACCGACGACCCCGACCACCAGCGGTTGAAGAACCTGGTCGGCACAGCGTTCACGCCCCGCCGCGTGGAGGCGATGCAGCAGCCGATCACCGCCATCGTCACCACGTTGCTGGACGCCTTGGCCGCCGAAGCTCCGGGAGACGTGCTGGACCTGCGGGCACGCTACTCCTACAAAGTCCCCACCCAGGTCATCTGCGACCTGTTCGGTGTGCCGCTGGACCAGCGGCCCGCCATGCTGGCCACCATCGACGCCGTGCTGGACACCAGCCTGTCGGCCGGGCAGACGACCCGCGTACAGCAAGAGATGATCGCCTCGATGCACCGTCTCATCGAGGCCAAACGAGCCCAGCCCGGCGACGACATGACCAGCCGGCTGATCGCCGCCAGGGACAGCGGACTCGACCGGCTCAGCGACGACGAGCTCGTCAGCACGCTGCTCCTGATGATCGGCGCGGGCAGCGAGACCACCGTGTCTCTGCTCGACCATGCCGTCATCGCCATGCTCAGCCACCCCGAGCAGCTCGCTGTCGCCCGCCGCGACCCCGCACGCTGGGACGACGTCATCGAGGAGAGTCTGCGCCGGCACCCGCCCGTCATGCATCTGCCGATGCGCTACGCCACCGCGGACATCCCCTTGGACGGGCAGACCGTCATCCGAGCCGGAGACCTCATCCTCATCGGCTTCGGCGCTCACGGGCGTGACCCTGCCGTCAATGCCGATCCTGACCGCTTCGACATCGACCGGCACGACCGGGCGCACCTCGCCTTCGGCTACGGCATGCACTATTGCCTGGGCGCGCCGCTGGCCCGGCTGGAGGCGCGCGTCGCTCTGCCCGCGCTGTTCGACCGCTTTCCCGATCTGCGGCTGGCCACCGACCCGCAGGATCTCCAGCCGCTGCCCTCCTTCATCGGCACCGACGTGCTCCGACTGCCCGTGACGCTGACCTCCGGCCGCAGAAGTGGCGCCGACGAACGATGAGCGGCGAGCCGAGGTCGGGCTGGGACCGCACGCCGACCACGACAGCTCCCTGCGTCAGCAGTAGGGGTGAGACCGTCGACCGCTCGCGGGGCCCGCGGTGCTGCGGAGACGGCGTACGTCACGAACGCTGAACGCGGCCGCCGCACCGGCGACGACGACCGCCGCGCAGCCGGCGAGCACGACCCGCACCCCGACGGCGTCGGCGAGCGGACCGGCGAACGCGGAGAACAGCGGGACCAGGACGCCGC
>NZ_JBSFGJ010000657.1:0-3785 GCF_053596515.1 Nonomuraea sp. NPDC001684 | reverse complement strand
CACCAGGTAACCGCGCAGGTCGGCGCCCGCCTCGACGGCCCGGTGCAGCTCGCGCAGATGCCCGTCCAGGTACGCCACGCGCTCGTCGTCGTGCACCCGGCCGTCCTCGACCAGGTCGTCGAAGGCCGCGCCGTTCTCGGTGACCATGAGCCCGACCTGCGGATAGTCCTTCGAGAGCCGGATGAGCAGCCGGGACAGGCCGTCGGGCACGATCGGCCAGCCCATCGCGGTGACCGGGGCGTCCGCCGTGGTGAAGCGCACGCCGTCGGAGCCGGGCCAGGCGGCGTCGGCGGGCAGCCCCGGGCCCGACTCGACCACGCACGGGTTGTAGTAGTTGACGCCGACCAGGTCGATCGGCGCGTTGATCAGCTCCAGGTCGCCGTCGTGGACGTGCGCGGTCCCGCCGTTGCGCGCCGCCGCCGCCAGGACCTCCTCCGGGTACCTGCCGTGCACCGCCGGGTCGAGGAACTGCCTGGTCAGCAGGGCGTGGACGCGTTCGGCGGCGGCCGCGTCCGCCTCGCCGGCGACCGCCGTGGGATCGTTGACCTGGGCCGGGGTGAGCACCGGCGCGGAGTTGACCACGAGCATGATGCTGCGCGCCCCCGCCGCCCGCAGCCGGCGCGCCGCCAGGCCGTGGCCGAGCAGCAGGTGGTGGGCCGCGCGCATGGCCTGGCCCGGGTCGCGGCGGCCGGGCGCGTGCACGCCGTTGCCGTAGCCGAGGAAGGCCGACACCCAGGGCTCGTTGAGCGTCGTCCAGTGGGTCACCCGGTCGCCGAGCCGGTCGTGCACGGCCTGGGCGTAGTCGGCGAAACGGTAGGCCGTGTCGCGGTTCGTCCACCCGCCGTGGTCTTCGAGGGCTTGGGGAAGATCCCAGTGATAAAGCGTGACATAGGGCGAAATTTCGGCGGCCAGTAGTTCATCTACGAGCTTGTCGTAGAAGGCGAGGCCGCGCGGGTTGATCGGCCCCGTCCCCTCCGGCTGCACGCGCGGCCACGCCACCGAGAACCGGTAGGCCCGCAGCCGCAGCTCGCGCATCAGCGCGACGTCGTCCTTGTAGCGGTGATAGTGGTCGCAGGCCACGTCACCGGTGTCGCCGTCGGCGACCTTCCCGGGGGTGTGGGAGAAGGTGTCCCAGATCGAGCGGCCGCGCCCGTCCTCCTTGACCGCCCCCTCGATCTGGTAGGAGGCCGTGGCGGCTCCCCAGACGAATTCCTCGGGAAACTTCATCCCTTAACAGCTCCTTGCATGATTCCACCGATGATTTGCCTGCCGAACAGGGCGAAGACCGCCACGAGCGGCAGGACGCCGACCGCCGTGCCCGCCAGGCCCAGCACGTAGTCGTTGACGTAACCGCTGGCCAGCGTGGACAGGGCCACCTGGACGGTCGGGTTGTCCGGGTTCAGCACGACCAGCGGCCAGAAGTAGTCGTTCCAGGCCGACATGAACGTCAGCATGCCGAGCACGGCCGCCGCCGGCCGCGCGGCGGGCAGCACGACGTGCCAGAACAGGCCCCACGTCGTGCACCCGTCCACCCGCCCGGCCTCCAGCAGCTCGTCCGGCAGCGCCCGGGTCAGGTACTGGGTCATGAAGAACACCCCGAACGCGTTGACCAGCGCCGGCACGATCAGCGCGTAGTCCGTGCCGGTCCACTCCAGTTTCACCATGAGCAGGTAGAGCGGGATGATGCCGAGCTGGGCCGGGACCATCATGGTGGCCACCGTGATCACCAGCATGGCGTTCCTGCCCCGGAACCTCAGCTTGGCGAAGGCGAAGCCGGCCAGCGTCGAGAAGAACATCACCGCGACCGCGATCGAGCCCGCCACGATGACCGAGTTCAGCAGCGCCAGCCCGAAGGGCACGGTGTCGAACACGCGGGCGACGTTGGCCAGGAAGTTCCCGCCGGGCAGCAGCGGCGGCGGGACCTCTGCCAGCGCCGAGTTGTGCCGCGAGGCCACCACGACGCTGTAGTAGAGCGGGAAGGCGGAGAAGAAGGCGACCGCGATGAGGGTCAGGTAGCGCAGTCTCATGTCGTGCCGCCCTTCACCCGGCGGCTGATCAGGAAGTTGATCCCGGCGGCGACCACCACGACCAGGAACATCAGCCAGGACGCCGCCGAGGCGTACCCGAAGTCGAACTTGGTGAAACCCTGCTCGTAGACGAACAGCGCGAGCGTCTGGTACTGGCGGTCCGGGCCGCCGCTGGCCGCGCCGCCGCCCGCGCCGCTGCTCTGGCCGAACAGCAGGGGCTCGGCGATGATCTGCATCGCGCCGATCGTGGAGACGATGACGACGAAGATGATCGTGGGCCGGATCATCGGGATGGTGATCCTGCGCAGCTGGGTGAAGCTGCTCGCGCCGTCGAGGGTGGCGGCCTCGTACAGCTCGCGCGGTACGGCCTGCATGGCGGCCAGGAAGATGAGCGCGTTGTAGCCGGTCCAGCGCCACATGATCATCACGGAGAGCGCGATGTGCGAGGTCGCGGTGCCGGCCGCCCAGTCGATCTTCCCGATGCCGACCCACGACAGCACCCAGTTGATCAGCCCGAAGTCGCGGCCGAAGAGCTGGCTGAAGATCACCACCACGGCCACCACGCTGGTGACGTTGGGCAGCAGCATCGAGATGCGCAGCAACGTCTGGAAGCGCAGCCGCCGGTTCAGCAGGTGGGCCAGCCAGATGGCCAGCAGCAGCTGCGGCACGGTGGACAGCACGCCGATGGACAGCGTGTTGAAGGTGGCGTTCCAGAAGTAGCCGTCGGCCAGCAGCGTCTGGAAGTTCTTCGCGCCGACGAACGTGTGCTCCTCCGACAGCAGGGTCCAGTCGTGCAGGCTCACCCAGGCCGTGTAGATCAGCGGGAACAGCCCGAAGGCGCAGAAGAGCAGGAAGAAGGGGGCGACGTAGGCGTACGGCGACACCCTCACGTCGAGGGTGTGCCGCACGCCACGCCGCCGGTGCCGGGCCGGCGCCGACAGCGGGAGCGTACTCATTTGATCTTCTGGACGTCCTGGAGGACCTGTGCCCACGCCTCGTCGGGCGTCTGCTTGCCCTGCTCGACCCGGCCCAGCCCGTTGCCGATCGCCACCCGGACGTCGGCCTCCTTGGGGCCGAGGTGCTGCGGCTTGAGCGCCTTGGCGGCGTCGGAGTAGATCTTGCCGATGGGGGCGTCGCCGAAGAACGGCTTGGTGAAGTTCTGGATCGAGGGGTCGTCGTACAGCGACGGGATCGACGGGAACGTGCCCTCCTCCTTGAACACCTTGGCCTGGTTCTCCTTGGAGGTCAGGAAGTCGATCAGCTCGGCCGCCTCCTTCGGGTGCTTGCTCTGCTTGGGCACCATCAGGTGCGAGCCGCCGCTGTTGCCCGAACCGCCCGGCACGGTCGCGATGTCCCACTTGCCGGAGGCGTCCTTGGCCTGTTCCTGGATGAACCCGGTCATCCAGGCCGGGCAGATGATCGTGGCGAACGAGCCCTTGGCGAAGCCGGTGTTCCACGGCGGGGTGAAGGCGGCCAGCTTGGCGGTCAGGCCCTCCTGGGTGAGCTGGTTGGACAGGTCCCACGCCTTCTTCACGTCGGGGTTGCTGGCCACGATGATCTGGTCCTGGGCGTCGTACAGGCCGACCGGGGCCTGGTTGACCATGGCGCGGAAGATCTCGCCGGGGGAGTCGACGAACTTGGCGCCGGCGACGTTCGCGGCGCCGAACTTCTTGCCGGTCTCGATGTACTGCTCCCAGGTCGGCCAGAGAGCGCTCACCGCGGCCCGGTCGCTCGGCAGCCCGGCCTTCTTGAACAGGT
>NZ_JBSFGJ010000656.1:0-3791 GCF_053596515.1 Nonomuraea sp. NPDC001684 | reverse complement strand
CCGGTGATGAGCGGGTTCTCGGTGGCGGCGTTCAGGTCGGTCTCGACGGTGGCGGTGGCACGCTCCAACGCGTCCACGGCCGCGCCGTGCACCTGCGCGAAGGCGCGGTAGCCGTACGGGTCCTGGACGCGGGTGGCCAGCTCGTGGGTGAGCAGGCCGCGCAGGCGTCCGGCCACGCGCGACTGGCCCGGATGCGGCCTGGCCTCCTGGACGGCGGCGGCCAGCGGCTCGGCGGAGGCGTCCACCGCGGTGAAGGACAGGGCGGCCACGTCGACGGCCGCCTCCAGCAGCGCGCCCAGCCGGTGGCAGGCCAGCGCGGCGTCGGCCAGCGTGGCCGCGCCCGAGCTGATGAAGGGCAGCGCGTCGCCGGAGGCGAGCGCGAAGCGCGGCCCGGCCGTCTCCTCGCCCGCCCGCCGCCAGGGCACCTCGCCCAGCAGGCACAGGGCCGTGGTGGCGAGCGCGGTCAGGTCGCCGGTGCCGATCGCGCCGTACGTGCGGACCGGCGGCGTGAACCCGCCCGTGACCGCCTCGGCCAGGACGGGCAGCACGGCCGGGTCGATGCCCGAGCCGCCCGCGACGAGCTGGTTGAGCCGCACGACGAGCATGGCCCGCGCGCGCTCGTCGGCCACCAGGGGACCCGCTCCGCAGGCGTGGCTGCGCAGCAGGTCGAGGCCGGGGGAGTCGAGCCGGACGTCCCGGTTGGCGCCCACGCCCGTGCTGCGGCCGTAGACGGGGCCGGTCAGCCCCTGGGCGGTGGCCCACGAGGCCCGGGCCCGATCGAGGGGACCGATCGTGACCCGGGCCTGGCCGTGGGCGGCTTCGTGCACCTGGGCGCAGGTCAGGCCGGCGCCGTTGAGCTGCATGGGGAGGGGATCAGTCGTTGTCGGGGATGAACAGGCCGAGCAGCCAGCTGACCACGCTGATGATGATCGCGCCCCAGAAGGCGGCGGGGTAGAAGTTGTCGACGTGGAAGGGGATGTCGAACTGGCCGGCGATCCAGCTCGTCAGCAGCAGCATGGCCGCGTTGATGACGAGGAGGAACAACCCGAGGGTCAGCACGATGACCGCGCAGCCCAGCGCCTTGACGATCGGCTTCACGATGGCGTTGACGACACCGAAGATCAGGGCCACGAGGAGCAGGACGCCCCAGTACTTGGCCGAGTTCTCCGGGGCGGTGATCTTGATGCCGTCGAGGAGCTGGATGGCGACCCAGAGGGCGGCGGCCGCGGCCACGGTTCTGATGATGAATCTCACGCTGGTTGATCCTCCCACTTCGCGATCGCCGGCGCGATAGATCGACCGCGCGAAGCCGGTCGAGCACGCAGTGTGGCGGCGGTTACCTGTGACTCATGTCGGGAAAGGGAGCGGGATGGACGCTAATGGTCTTGATTCGTTGCCCGCGGCGGAGTTGCACGACCGAGCGGTGCGGTACGCCGTACGCCATGGGGATCTGGGCTTCCTGTGGAACCTGCTGAAGGTGATCCCGGCCGCCGAGGCCGCGAGCGGTCACGAGAGTGAGACCGCCAACGACCTCAGCCGGGTGTCCGCGCTGCTCAGCGACGCGCTCGCGGCGGGCGAGGGTGAGCTGGGCGAGGCGTTGCGCCCGATCTACCTGGAATATCTGCGCGATCATCCCGACGCCTGAGCCGCGCTCAGCCGGCCAGGCGCGCCCCCGCGGCGATGCCCGAGATGCCCGGCGTGCTGACCTCCTGGCCGTCCCGGAGCACGATCATGGTGTCGTACGCGCCGGCCTCGGCCAGGTCGGTCGCGAACCGCCTGGCCAGGGTGGGGCCCATGGCGTACATGGCGGTGGCGTAGGCGTCGGCCACGCCGAGGTCGGGGCCGATCACGGTGACCGAGCCGAGCGTCTGCTGGCGCTCCCCGGTGCGCGGGTCCACCACGGCCGCGCCGCCCGAGGTGGCGATGCCGAGGTCGTGGGCGAACAGCGCCTTCCTGACGACGTCGGTGCGCGGGTCGCGGATGCCGACGCGCCACGGCTTGCCCGGGGCGGCCGAGCCGCGCACCCTGATGTCGCCGCCCGCGTTGATGCGGTGGTCGCCGGCGCCCGCGTTGCACAGCGCCCGCGACAGGCGTTCCAGGGCCCAGCCCTTGATGTAGCCGGACGGGTCGATCACGCCGTTGATCCGGTGCTCGAACCAGCCGCCGGTCGCCTCGCCCAGCTCCTCGCAGCGGTGCAGGACCTCGACGAGCTCGGGGATCTGCCTGATGGTCAGGCCGTGGTTGAGGCGCCAGATCTGGCTGTCCTCCTTGGCCGGGCTGAAGGTGTCGGCCACCCAGCGCAACCAGGAGAAGGCGTCGTCGAGCAGGGGGGTGAGCTCTCGGGCCGGCAGAGCCGTGCGGATGTCCACACTGACGGGCATGCCCATGACCGTGTCGACACGGGCGCTTCCGGGGAAAATCGTCACCTGGCCTCCTTGTCCGCTGCCCACGCTCTCACGTCGGCCGTAACGTGGGGCTAAACCTTTTGCCCTGGTTTGAAATGGACCTGTGATCTTGGGATCGCGAGGCGTGACAATGCGCCGCCGACGTACCGGGTGAACGGGCGCGGGCCCTCGACGACCACCTCGCGCTCGGCGATGTCGGGGATCTCGCGGCTGAGCCCGGAGGCGCTGATGCGCTCCTTGGCCCTCGGGTCGTGCTCGGCGCCGGTGACGAGGATGAGACCGTACCTGGTCTCCAGGTCGCGCAGCTCGCTGGTGGCGCGCTCGGCCCGGTAGACGGCCACGGTGTCCGTCCTGGTGCTCGCGCCGGCCAGCCGGGTGCGCAGGGTGTCCGGGTCCATGCCGGACGCGATCAGCACCCTGCCCCTGGTCTGCGGGACGACCGTGTGGCTGCGGACCGCCATGACCGCCGCCATCGCGTACAGCAGCAGCGAACCGACGCGGCTGAGTTCCGTCACGTACGCGGTGGAGCTCAGCTCGTGGGCCACCAGCAGCGCGCCGGCCAGGTAGCCGCCGAGCCGCAGCCGCTGCCGGGCCTGCTCGGTGCGGAGCAGGTCGGCGGCCTTGACGGTGGCGAAGCCGAGCGCGACGAGCAACGCCGCGGCGGCGTAGGCGGTGGGCCGCCAGGGGTAGCCGAACCCCGGCTGGATCGCGCCGAACTCGGCGACCGCGACCCCGCACCAGAAGAGGATGGGACCGTGACTCGCATTCACCTCACTAGCCATGTCTACGACGATGCTGAAGGAACATGAGAGCTTTCTGAGTAAGGTCTGAAACATGGCTAACGTGCGTGTTGAGCGGACAGAAGACGGCGGTTTCCGGGCCACGAACGCCCGCGGCGCCGAGGTGAAGATCGGCGGCGGCGACGACGAGGGCGTGTTCACCCCGGTCGAGCTGCTGCTCGCGGCGGTGGGCGGCTGCAACATCGTGACCGTCGAGCCGCTCACGGCCAAGCGCGGGCACCGGCTGGTGCGCCTGGCCATGACGGTGGAGTCGGAGAAGGTCGAGCCGAACAAGCTCGGGCCGGTGACGGTGACCTACGACGTGGAGCTGCCCTCGGAGGCGGCCGACGAGGTCTTCAGGGCGGTGGCCGGGCGGGTGCACGACAAGTACTGCACGGTGAGCAGATCGTTGCAGGACGGTACGGAGGTTCGATTGGAGCTTCCCTAGTCGGATTAAACGCTTATTCGACCCCGTTATGACGCGACCGTTGCATTCGTCTCGGTAGCGTTGTAGCAGGTCCGGCCCCAGGTGCCCCACCAGGCGCTCCTCGTCGGCGGTCGTGACCAGGTCGACCATGCCGAGCTTGATCCCCACCGCCTGCCACTC
>NZ_JBSFGJ010000655.1:0-3816 GCF_053596515.1 Nonomuraea sp. NPDC001684 | reverse complement strand
GCGGAACGTCGCCCGTCCCGGGGCACAGAGGGGCGAGGAGCCGGAGCAGCGGCTCGCGCAGCGGGTCCATCTGAGGGCTGTGCGAGGCGAAGTCCACCTGGACGCGGCGTCCGTAGACGCCCTCGCCCTCCAGGTGACGCAGGATCGCGTCGATCTCCTCCGGCTCGCCCGCCAGGACGCAGGACGTGGGGGAGTTGCTCACCGCGAGGACCGCCGTGCCGCCACGTCCGGCGACGAGCGTACGGGCGCGCTCGGCCGGCAGCTCGACGGCCGCCATCGCCCCCTGACCGGCGATGCCGGCCCGGACGAGACCGCTGCGGCCGCAGATGATCCGCGCGGCGTCGTCCAGGTCGAGGACCCCGGCCACGTGAGCCGCCGCCACCTCGCCCATCGAGTGCCCGACGACGGCGTCGGGCTCGAAGCCCCACGACCGCCACAGGCGGGCGAGCGCCACCTGGACCGCGAAGATCGTCGGCTGGGCGACGTCGATCTCGGCGAGCCGGGAGCTCTCCGGCCCCGCGCGCAGCTCGGCGGTCAGCGACCAGTTGGCGTACGGGCGCATCGCCGTCTCGCAGTCGGCGATCGCCTCGGCGAAGACGGGCTCCTCGCCGAGCAGGTCGCGGCCCATTCCGAGCCACTGCGCCCCCTGCCCGGGGAAGACCCAGGCCGTCCGGTGGGTGGCCTGGAGATCCTCCAGTTCGCCGGCGCAGACGCCCTCCGCGTGGCCGTCCCGGGCGAAGGCGGCGAGCCTGGCCGCCGCCTCCTCGCTCGTGCTCGCGACGAGGGCCAGCCGCCGGTCGTGGTGGCTGCGCCGGACGCCCGCGGCCCGGGCGACCCGGTCCAGCGGCACGCCGCCGAGCAGCTCCGCGTACCGCCCGGCGAGCGCGCCGAGCGCCTTCGCGGTGCGCGCTGAGACGGGCAGCAACATCGCACGGACGCCATCCGGGCCGTCCGGCTCCGGCCCGGCCGTGGCGGGCGGCTCCTCGACGACGATGTGGGCGTTCGTGCCGGTGACGCCGAAGCTGCTCACGCCCGCCCGGCGTGGCCCGTCCTGGGCCGGCCAGGACTGTGCCTCCGCGCACACGCGCACGCGGATGTCGTCCCAGGGGATGGCGGGGTTGGGGGTGGTGAAGTTGAGGCTGGCCGGGAGCCATGCCCGCTTGACGCACAGCACGGCCTTGATCAGGCCGGTGACGCCGGCGGCGCCCTCGGTGTGGCCGAGGTTGGTCTTGACCGAGCCCACCAGGAGCGGGCGATCCTCCGGCCGGCCCGGCCCGAGCACCCCGTTCAGGGCGGCGATCTCCACCGGGTCGCCGACGCTGGTGCCGGTGCCGTGGGCCTCCACGTACGCGACGCTCGCCGGGTCCACTCCGGCGTCGCGGTAGGCCGCTCGCAGCGTCGCCTGCTGCCCGCCTACCTGCGGGGCCATGAAACCGTCGGAGTGCCCGTCGTTGCCGGCCGCCGCCCCGCGGATCAGGGCGTGGACGCGGTCCCCGTCGGCCAGCGCCCGGGAGAGCGTCTTGAGCACGACGACGCCGACGCCCTCGCTGCGGACGTAGCCGTCGGCGCGGGCGTCGAAGGTCTTGCACTGGCCGTCCGGGGCCATCATCGCGCCCTGCGAGAAGCCGACGGCGTGGTCGGGGGTCAGGACGGCGTTCACACCCCCGGCGAACGCCACGTCGCACGAGCCCGCCCGCAACGACTGCACGGCCAGTTGCACGGCGACCAGGGAGGAGGAGCAGGCCGCGTCGAGCGCCACGCTCAGCCCGGTGAGGTTGAGCGCGAAGGAGACCCGCCCCGCGTTGCCTCCCCGGGTGCTGCCCGCGACCGTGTGGACGTCGAGGCCGTCCAGCGCTCCCGACTGCTGATCCCAGTAGTCGCTGGTGATGACGCCCATGAAGACCGCGCCGGTCAGCTCCGGCATGCGTTCCAGTACCAGGCCGGCGTCCTCGAACGCCTCCCAGGCCACCTCCATGACCATGCGGTGCTGAGGGTCGGTCGCGGCGGCCTCACGCGGGGAGATGCCGAAGAACTCCGCGTCGAACCGGTCGATGCCGGAGAGGAAACCGCCGTACCTGGAGGCGAGCCTGCCCGGGGTGCCGGAGGCGGGCGCGTAGACCTCGTCGACGGGGAACCGGTCGGCGGGGATCTCGGAGATCGTGTTCTCGCCGCGGCACAGTAACCCCCACAACTCCTCGGGAGATCGGGCGCCGGGCAGGCGGCAGGCCATGCCCACCACGGCGATCGGTTCTGGGGCGGACCGAAGGTCGTCGGTCGTGCTCATGTCGAAGTCCTCTGTACTGGTTGTGCGAAGGCTGGGACCCACGTCGCGTAGGCCGGGTCACGAGCTCGCCGTGACGCCGTGACGCCGTGGCGGCGAGCGGAACCGGCTGCCCACCGCCGGGCCGGCGGTTCCCACGATGCGTCCGGGGCTTGCCGTTCGTCAGAAGACCTTGCGGCCGGACAGCTCTGATCATCCGCAAACCGGAGCTGGCATGGTGCTCCCCGGCCGGGACGCGGCGGCGCTCGTCGGCGCGCCGGCTCCAGCGATCGGACACTGACCGGCGGGAAGGCGTGATCATGGGAAAGACGCTTGAGGGCAAGGTGGCACTGGTGACCGGTGGTTCGCGCGGCATCGGCGCCGCGACGGCGCGGGCGCTCGCCCAGCAGGGCGCCGACGTCGCCATCAGCTTCGTCGCCTCCGCGGGCAAGGCCGAGGCCCTCGTGGACGAACTCAGGGCGACGGGCGTGCGCGCCCGTGCCTACAAGGCCGACCAGGGGGACCCCGAGCAGGTCACCGGCCTGGTCGAGGCGGTGGCCGGCGACTTCGGGCGGCTCGACGTCCTGGTCAACAACGCCGCTGTCTGGGTGGTGGGGGCGGTCGACGCGTCCGTTCCTGACGCCGGGGCGTTCGCCCGCCAGCACGCGGTGAACTTCGGCGGCGTCGTGGCGGCGATCCGGGCGGCCGCCGCCGTGATGGAGGAGGGCGGCCGCATCATCTCGGTCGGCTCGGGGACGGGCACCCGGGTCGGCTGGCCGGGGCTGGCCGACTACGTCGCCAGCAAGACCGCGGTCGTCGGCTACTCCAAGGGGGCGGCGCGCGACCTCGCGCCGCGCGGCATCACGGTCAACGTCGTCCAGGCCGGGTGCGTCGACACCGACATGAATCCGGCCGACAGCCAGGCGGCGGCCACGTTCCTCGCCTCGGTGCCGCTCGGCCGGTACGCGCGGCCCGAGGAGATCGCCGCGCCTGTCGTCTTCCTCGCCGGCCCCGGCGGCTCCTACATCACCGGCGCCGTCCTGAACGTGGACGGAGGCTACAACGCCTGACGGCTGCCTGCGCCGGCCCGACGCTCCCCGCGGCCGGCGCAGGCGTGGAAATCACCCGCGAGGCGGACGACTCGGGCGGTGGTTCCGGCATACATTCCCCGGCTGTTGGGGGCCGTGAGGCCGAGAGCAGTCCGGCGACGAGGGTCGCGGGTGTGACGTCGCGCAGGCGTCGCACCCCTGACCACGTCGCGGCCTGGGCGCTGTCCGGGCCGGCCGACAAGGGAGTACGCGGTGGAGTTCCGGGTTCTGGGTCCGGTGGAGGTCTACGACGACGGCGGCCGGCGGGTCGAGGTGGGCGGGCCGCGTCAGCGGGCGGTGCTGGCCCGGCTGCTCGCCGCCCGGGGGCAGCTCGTCCCGATCGACACCCTGGTCGACGATCTTTACAAGGACTCACCGCCGGTGACGGCGTTGCCGACGGTGCAGTCGTATGTGTCGCATTTGCGGCGGGCGATTGAGCGTGATCGGCCTGCGCGGTCGCGGCCGAGG
>NZ_JBSFGJ010000654.1:0-3824 GCF_053596515.1 Nonomuraea sp. NPDC001684 | reverse complement strand
CTCATGCGCGAGGCCGTCCCCGGCTACGACCCCGACCGGACGCAGGCCGAGCTGGAACGGCTGCTCGGCGCCGAGTGGGCGTGAACCCGCACGCCCGGGAACCTCACGGTGCGGCGGCCCGGCCCCCGGCGCGCGAGCGCCAGAGCAGCCACACGAAGTACGGCGTGCCGAGCAGCGAGGTGACCAGCCCGGCCGGCACCTGGGCGGGCGCGATCACGGTACGGCCCAGCGTGTCGGCCAGGCTCACCAGCACCGCCCCCAGCACCGCCGCCGCGGGCAGGAGCCGCACGTGCCTGCCGCCGACCAGCGCGCGGGCCGCGTGCGGGGCGACGAGCCCGACGAACCCCACCACGCCGACGGCCGAGACCGCGGTGGAGGTGACGAGCACGGCGCCGCCCAGCGCGAGCAGCCGCACGGGTTCCAGCGGCACCCCGAGCACCCGGGGCGTGTCCTCGTCGAGCGCGAGCAGGTCGAGGTCGCGCCGCAGCCACAGAGCGAGCGGGAGGAAGAGCGCGAGCGCCACGGCGACCGGCAGGAGCTGGGCCGGAACCCGCCCGTAGGTGGAACCGGAGAGCCAGGTGAGCGCCTTGGCGGTGTTCCACGGGTCGGACTTGACGATGATCAGCACGGTGACCGCGTTGAACAGCGCGTGCGCGCCGATGCCCATGAGCACGAGCCGGTCGGAGCTGAGCCCGCCGCGCCAGGCCAGCAGATGGACCAGGGTGAAGGCGGCGAGCGCGCCGACCCCGGCCGCGCCGGACACCGCGGCGATCCCGGCCATGGGCACGAGGGTGAGCGTCGCGACGGCCGCCGCGCCCGCGCCCGCGGTGATGCCGAGCACGCCCGGCTCGGCCAGCGGATTGCGGGAGACGGCCTGGAAGGCCGCGCCGGAGACGGCGAGCGCCGCACCGGCCAGGACCGCCGCCGCGACGCGCGGCCAGCGCTGGTCGAGCACGTACGTCAGCGCCCTGCCGGTCCTGCCCCACAGCCAGTTGGCGACGTCGCCGAGCAGCAACCAGGTGTCGCCGCCGAGCAGGCCCAGCACGACGGCGAGGACCAGCAGCGCCGTACCGGACAGCAGGATCACCGCGAAGGCGGCGCGGCCGGGGTCGGCGGCGCGGACGGTCGGCGGCCGCCGGGCCGGACCGGCGTCGCGGTGCCGGCGGGCCAGCCACATGAGCACGCCCGCGCCCAGCATCGCGGTCACCACGCCCGGCGGCACGTCCACCCCCGCCTGCGCGCCGAGCACGAACCGCAGCGCGACGTCGGCGGCGAGCAGGACGACCACGCCGGCCAGCGCCGAGAGCGGCACCAGGACGCGATGCCGGCCCAGCCCGGGCAGCCGCCGGGCCAGCAGGCGCACGACGACCGGCGCGCACAGCCCCACGAAGCCGACGGGCCCGGCCACGGTGACCGCGGCGGCCGAGAGCAGGACGGCGAGCACGATGACGGTCAGCCGCAACCGCCGGACGTCGACGCCCAGCACCGAGGCGGTGTCGTCACCCAGGCCGAGGATGTCGAGGCGGGAGCCGAGGGCGACGGCCGCCCCGACCGCCACCACGATCACCGGGGCCATCTGGGTGACGCCACCGAGGTCGCTCTGCACGAGCGAGCCGCTGCCCCAGGCGAACAGGCCGGTGTTCTCCTCCTGGAAGAGGATCATGAGCAGGGTGGTCGCCGACTGCAGGGCCAGCGCGGTCGCGGAGCCGGCCAGGATCAGCCGGGTGGTGCCGGTCCTGCCGCCGGCCGACAGGGCGAGCACCAGAGCGGCCGCGGCCAGGCCGCCGAGGAAGGACAGGCCGCCGGACAGGAAGGCCGGCAGGCTCAGCCCGAAGGTGGCGGCCAGCACGACCGCCAGGTACGCGCCGTTGCTGACGGCGAGGGTGTCGGGCGAGGCCAGCGGGTTGCGCGCGACCGACTGCAGCAGCGCGCCCGCCGCGCCGAGCGCGACGCCGACGCTGACCGCCGCCAGCAGCCGCGGCAGCCGGGCGGCGACCAGCACGTTCATCGCCTGCTCGTCGAGGGCGAACAGGTCGGTGTCGGAGGTGCCCTGCGTCAGGTGCAGCACGGCGAGGGCCGCGATGACGGCCAGGGTCACGAGGAAGGCCCCCGCGACGCCGAGCCTGCGCAGCGGCGTCGCGGGGGCCTCGACTGCGGTGATCACCCGGCGTAGGCCTTCACCAGGGCGTCGGCGTACTGCCGGCACGACAGGGGGCCGCCGAAGGTCCAGATGCCGTCGGGCAGTTTGGTGATCTGGTTCCGCTTGACGAAGCTCAGCGACCTCCACAGGGAGTTGCCCGCCAGGTCGGCGAAGACGTCCACGCCGTCGGAGGCGTTGTAGAAGAAGCGCAGGTTCTCGTCCTTGACCGCGGT
Organism: Nonomuraea sp. NPDC001684; assembly: GCF_053596515.1. Classification (NCBI taxonomy): domain Bacteria; kingdom Bacillati; phylum Actinomycetota; class Actinomycetes; order Streptosporangiales; family Streptosporangiaceae; genus Nonomuraea; species Nonomuraea sp. NPDC001684. Next base: position 1,451 of record NZ_JBSFGJ010000654.1, on the reverse strand, counting down.
CATGCCCTCGACGTCGGTGCTGCCGAGGCCCCATTGCGCGTCGACCTGGCCGGTCCAGGCGTTGGTGAGGCCGAGCCGCTCGGCGACGTCGGAGACCAGGGCGCCCTTGCCGAACGGGCGGATGGAGATCTTGCTGCCGTCCTTCCAGCCGTCGGCCATCATGAACTTCTGCCCGGCCGAGCCGGAGGCGGCGATCCTTGCCCTGCCGTCGGCCATGGCGGCGTCGAAGTCGGCCATCACCTTGGTCGCCTGCTCCGTCCTGCCGACGGCGGTGGCGAGCAGGGTGAGGTCGTCGCGCATGCGGGTGAGGTTCGCGGCGGCGTCGCTGCCCTTGGCGACGACGACCGGGGCGATCTTCTCCAGCTGGCCGATGAGGGCGGAGTCGTCGGACTCCATGACGACGAGGTCCGGCTGGAGGGCGGCGATGGAGTCGACGCTGGGCTCCTGGCGGGTGCCGACGTCCTTGACGGAGGCGTCGAGCGGGGCCGCGGTGACCCAGGTGCCGTAGCCCTTGACGTCGGCCGCGCCGACCGGCTGGACCCCGAGGGCGACCAGCATCTCGACCTCCCCCCATTCCAGGCCGACGACGCGGGTCGCGGGCCTGTCGAGGGTGACCCGCTTGCCGCGGGCGTCGGTCACGGTGATCGGGGCCGCGGCGCCCGCCGACGGCTCCCGGGCCGCGGGGGCGGCGGGGGGCTCCGTCGTGCCGCAGGCGGTCAGCAGCAACATGGCGGCCATGACCGCCGGGAGGGAACGCATGGGGATCTTTCAGCCTTTCATCGCCAGGTGGCGGCCCAGCGGCCTGGTGCGGACCAGTCCGGTGAGCGGGTCGATCGTGGCCTCGACGCGGATGCCGTAGGCCTCGGTGAGCAGGTCCTCGGTGAGCACCTCAGGCGGCGCGCCGGCGGCGCGGACCCGGCCGCCCTGGAGCAGCACGACCCGGTCGGCGATCTCGGCGGCCTGGTTGAGGTCGTGCAGGACGACGCCGACGGCCACACCATGCCGGTCGGCCAGGTCGCGCACGAGTTCGAGCAGCTCGACCTGGTAGCGCAGGTCGAGGAAGGTGGTGGGCTCGTCGAGCAGGAGCACCCCGGCGTCTTGGGCCAGACAGGTGGCCAGCCACACGCGCTGCATCTCGCCGCCGGACAGCTCGTCGACGGCGCGTCCGGCCATGGCGCGCACGCCGGTCAGCTCCATGGCGTGCTCGATCGCGGCCTCGCCGCCGGGGTCGCCCGCGCGCCAGCGGCCGCGGTGGGGGTGGCGGCCGTAGCCGACCACGTCCTTGACGCGCACGCCGGTCGGGGTGGGACGGCTCTGCGCCAGCAGCGTCACCCGGCGGGCGAAGTCGCGGGCGGACAGGGCCAGGGCGTCGGCGCCGCCGGCCAGCCGGACCTCGCCGGAGTCGGGGCGGTGCAGCCGGGCCAGGGCGCGCAGCAGGGTGGACTTGCCGC
>NZ_JBSFGJ010000653.1:0-3863 GCF_053596515.1 Nonomuraea sp. NPDC001684 | reverse complement strand
CGTGCATCCGTAAGATCGCTAGGAGCTTCCCCCATGCACGAGTTCCGGAACGGAACGCCCGCCGGTCACCTCCCCGTCGTGTGGCGCAAGAGGTCGCCGCGCACGGCCGCCGGCGGCGGCACCGCCTCGACGTGGTGCTGATGGACATCCGCATGCCGCGCCTGGACGGCGTCGCCGCCACGGCGGAGATCGTGCGGCTCGCTCCGGCGACCCGGGTGCTCATGCTGACGACGTTCGACGACGACGAACTGGTCGTGGCGGCAGTCCGGGCCGGCGCCAGCGGCTACCTGACCAAGGACGTCCGGCCCGCCGCGCTGGCCCAGGCGGTGTGCGACGTCGCGGCCGGCACGGCGGCGCTGGCCCCGGGGGTCGCCGCGACGATCCTGGGCCTCCTGCGGCAGACGCCGATGCGCAGGACGGCGGCCCTGGACGGCCTCACCCCGCGCGAGGTCGAGATCTTCGGCCTGCTGGCGCGCGGCAGGTCCAACGCCGAGATCCGCGCGGAGCTGGTGCTGAGCGAGAACACGGTGAAGTCGCACGTCCGGGCCGTCCTGCAGAAGCTGGGCCTGCGCGACCGCGTGCACGCGGTGATCCACGCCTACGAGAACGGGCTCGTGGCCCGCGACGATCTGCCCGGCTGAGCGTGCAGGGACGGGACGGCGGCCGCGCGATGTCAGGGCCGGTACCCGATGTGCCCCAGCAGGGTCCGCAACCGGCGCTCGATCTGTTCGGCGGTCACGTCGTCGGCGTGCTGGAGCAGGACGGACCCGATCGAGCCGGCCAGGATGTCCTGGACGACGCCGGGGTCGGTGCCCGCCGGAAGGTGACCGGTCTCGACGGCCTGCCGCGCGACCTGGGCCACGGCGTCCAGCCGGGGCCGCAGGTAGCGCTCGGTGTAGGCGGCCACCAGCTTGGGGTAGTCGACCGAGGCGCCGATGACGCGGGCCATCAGCGCGCGGAAGCGGGGACGGCTGAGCAGCTCGGCGACGGAGCCGACCAGTTCCTCGATCGACCGCCCGGCCGGGGCGGCGTCGATGTCGGGGGCACGGGCGTGCTCCAAGGCGGCCATCAGGAGGTCCTCCTTGGTCCGCCAGCGCCGGTAGACGGTCAGTTTCGCCACGCCGGCGCGCTGGGCGACCGCTTCCACGCTGGTGCCCGCCGCGCCGCGTTCGATCAGCAGGTCCAGCGCCGCCTCCAGGATGGCGGCGTCGTTTCCCGGATCGCGGGGACGGCCGTGGCGTTCTACGCCGGCCACAGCACCTTGTTCAGCCATGTGGTCAGTCTGTCGGGTGCCGGATGGTGACGCCAACCGATGTGCCCGTCGGGGCGGATCAGCGCCACGTCGGGTGAGCCGGGCTCCACCGGCGTGAGCGCGAGGACCAGGTCGGCGCCCAACTCCGCCGCGGCGGCCGCGGCGTGGCGGGCGGCGACGTGCCGATCATCGGCGAGCACGACCCAGCGTCCGCCGATGGCGGCGTGCAGGGTGGTGGCGCCGCCGTCCGGGCGCCGGCAGGCGAGGTCGGGCATCCGGTCGCCGGGACGCAGTCCGGGCATCCACCGGTGCTCGGCCGGGGCCAGCGGTCCTCCTCGGTAGCTGATGCCGAGCTGGGAGGCGGCCAGCCACAGCCGGCGCTGCACGGCGGGCAGCCGCACGACCGGCAGGACGACGTGGTCGCGCAGCAGGCGTTTCCAAGGGGCGTTCGGCAGCATGATGTCCACGGCGGTGCTGGTGGCGCGCAGGACCTTGCGGGCCAGCGGCCGGCGTTCGCCTTCGTAGGTGTCGAGCAGCCGCCGGTCGGCGCGGCCGCGGGCGACCAGCACCAGCTTCCAGGCCAGGTTCTCGGCGTCGCCGAGGCCGGTGTTCTGTCCCTGGCCGCCGGTGGGGCTCTGGATGTGCGCCGCGTCGCCGGCCAGGAGGATCCGGCCGCGCCGGTAGGCGTCGGCCAGCCGGCGGTGGATGCGGAACTCCGAGGCCCAGCGGAGGTCGGTGACCGTGTCGAGGCCGATCCCGCTGCGGCGGGAGAACTCGCTCAGCACCCGGTCGCCGATCTCGCGTTCGGACAGCCGGTCCGGCAGCTGCGACGGCGGTTCGGTGAACACCCGCCAGGTGTCGTCGGGCAGCGCGGTGACCGACAGCATGTGGCCGGCCTCCATCCAGGTCGTGCTGCCGTTCCTGTCCAGCGGCCACCGGGCCTGCACGTCGACCATCAGCAGGCGTTCGAGGAGTTTGCGGCCGGGGAAGCCGATGCCGGCGAGCTTGCGCACGGTGCTGTGCGCGCCGTCACAGCCGATCAGCCAGTGGGTCCGGATCGGGCGCTCGGCGCCGTCGGCCGTGCGGACGGTGGCGGTGACGCCGGCGTCGTCCTGCCGGGCCGCGGCCAGGCGGGTGTCCCACTCCACCTGGCCGCCCAGTTCGGCCAGACGTCGCCGCAGCGTGCCCTCGATCTCGGCCTGCGAGATCAGCAGGGTCTGTTTCGGCTGGTCGGCGACGGCCTGGCCGACGTGGAGGCGCAGCACGGTGCGGGTGCCCTCGTTGTAGGACATGGTGAGCGAGGACCGGGAGCACTGGGGCAGGTCGCCGAGCGCGCCGATGCGTTCCAGGACCTCCCTGCCGCGTGGTTGCAGGCCGAGGGCGCGGGAGGTGGTGGCGGGGGCGGGGGCGGCGTCGATGACGCGGACGGGGATGTCGTGCAGGGCCAGGTGGACGGCCAGGGCCAGCCCGGTGGGGCCGGCGCCCGCGATGAGCACGGTGTCAGTCACTTAGTAAACGATACGGTACCGATTACTAAGTGGGGAAGGGGGCTCGGGCGACTCCGGGCCCGGCCCGGGGGTCGATCCCGACCACTGCGGGCCGGGCTCCCCTTGAGCCCGGCGGCCGGTGCCCGGCCCTCGTCACGGGCACCGGCCAGGGGCTCGGCTACGGAAGGTCGCCCGCCTCGTCGACGATGCCGACGGACACCCGGGCCCTGGAGGTGATCACCTCACCCTCGGGCAACCCGCTGTAGTACGGGTCGGGCGACTTGGCCCCGCCGACGTAGACGCGGCGCGCCCCGAGCAGGTCGAAGGTGGTCGGGTCGATGATGACCTCCTGGCGGACCCCGTCGTCGTCGCGGGTGTAGATCGCCACGCCCTGCCGGCCCAGCAGATCGCGCACCGGTTCCACGCCGACGTCGTCCAGCCGGGACAGGACGGTGTAGAGGGCGGCGCGCAGGCGAGCCGCCGGAGCGCCTTCTTCCAGGATGCTCAGGATCTGGTGGGACACCGCCCGCGCCTGCGGCAGAGCGATCTGGCTGGTGTCCTTCTTCAGGCGTTCGGCCAGGGCGGAGGGCTCCAGCGGCAGCGAGCGCAGGTAGGCGGGGTCGAACCGCAGACGGGGGTCCGCCCCGCCCCGGCGGCGTTCGATCGTCTTGCCGCCTTCCTTGCGCATGGCCCTTTCCTGGCCGTCGCCCCGCGTCCATCTCTCGACGGTCTCCCGCGAGTCCGCCCGGCCCGCGCCGGCCGGTGGCGCGGTGGCTCTGGCCGTCAGCCTGGGCGAGGTGTAGCTGTCCCATTTGACGTAGACCCACTGGTCGGCTCGCGGGTAGACGTCCGGCTGGCCGGCCGCCGCCGCCGTCGCGTGCTCGGCCAGGGTCTGCGCGTTGGCCACCGGCAGCCATGCCGGGGCGCCGGTGGTCTGCGTCCCCCGGCCGTCCGGGGCGAGGCTCTGCACCACCGTGACGCCCGCCGCGATCGTGGCGCCGAACGCGCCCACCGCGGCCACCCGCAGCACCACACGCCGGACCCGGCGGGCCGGTGCGCTTGCCGTCGCCGGAGATCTTGAGCATGTTGTCCTCGACCACCCGGTCTTCCTCACCGGGCTCCCC
>NZ_JBSFGJ010000652.1:0-3868 GCF_053596515.1 Nonomuraea sp. NPDC001684 | reverse complement strand
GCTCACCCGCAGCCGGACCGACACGGTGGTGACCGGCTTGCCCGGATGGAGCTGCCGCAGGGTCCAGAACTCGCGCTGCATGCCGGTCAGCGGGTACGTGCTCCGGCCGCCGTCCCGCCGCACCGGCTCCTGGACGGTCTCGCGCAGCCGGGACGCCAGCCCGGCCGCCGTGGGCTCGGTCAGGAACGCCGCCGGCGGCACGGTGTGCCCCAGCCGGCGCGACAGCTCGTTCACCACCTTGACCGCGGCCAGGGAGTGCCCGCCCAGGTCGGCGAAGCGGTCCAGCACGCCGATCCCGTCGAGGCCGAGCACCTCGGCGATGACGTCGGCCACCAGGCGCTCGTCGTCGGTCCTCGGCGCGACCGGCGCGGCGGCGACCAGCCGCGTGGAGCCGAGCCTCGGCAGGGCGGCGCGGTCCACCTTGCCGGTGGGGGCCAGCGGCAGGGTCTCGCTGATCCCGATCCGGGCCGGGACCAGGTGGCCGGGCAGCCGGTCGCCCAGCCACTCGCGCAGCTCGGGCTCGCTCACCCCGGTCGCGGCGACATGGCCGACCAGGTGGGCGGCCCCGTCGTCGCCGGTCTGCGTGAGCACCACGGCCCGCCGTACCGCGGGGTGGCCGCCCAGCACGGCCTCCACCTCGCCGAGCTCGACCCGGATGCCGCGGATCTTGACCTGGTCGTCGGCCCGGCCCGCGTAGCGCAGCTCGCCGTCCACCCGCCGGACCAGGTCGCCGCTGCGGTAGACGCGGCCGCCGTCCGGGCCGGAGCCGAACGCGGGGGAGTCCATCCCGAGGTATCCGCGGGCCACCACGGGGCCGCCGATCCACAACTCGCCCAGCTCGCCGTCCTGGACGGGCAGGCCCTGCGCGTCGCGCACCGACAGCACGGCGCCGGCCAGCGGCTCGCCGAGCGGCGGCTCGCCGTCGAAGTCGCGTCCCGCCTCGAAGAAGGTGCAGGCGGTGCTGCACTCCGTCGGGCCGTACATGTTGAGGACGCGCCGGACGTTCGGGTTGGCGTAGATCTGGCGGATCAGCGCGGCGGTCAGCGGCTCGCCGCCCGACACCACCGTCCGCACCCCGGCCGGCAGCGGGTCGCGCAGCAGCACCGACAGCGCGGACGGGACGCCGAACACGGTCGTCACCTCGTCGCGGGCGGGCAGGGACGGCAGCGCCAGCAGGTTCTCCGCCATGATCACCGTGCCGCCGGCGACGAGCGGGACGAACAGCAGCATGATCGAGGCGTCGAAGCAGATCGACGCGCTGGCCAGCATGCCGCCCAGCTCCTCGGCGGTGTACGCCGACGCGCCCCAGGCCAGGAAGTTCATGGTGTTGCGGTGCTCCACGACCACGCCCTTGGGCGTCCCGGTGGAGCCGGAGGTGTAGATCACGTACGCGGCGTCGGCGGCGTCTCCCGCGACGCCGGGCGCGTCCTCGCGCGGCGCGACGTCGTCGACGTGGACGACCTCCGCCCCGGTGAGGGCGGCCGTCGGGGCCAGCGCCGTCGCGGAGAGCACGGCGGTGACCTCTGCGTTCGCGGCCATGAACCGTAAGCGCTCGGCGGGGTAGGCGGGGTCGAGCGGCACGTAGGCCGCGCCCGCCTTCCACACGCCGAGTAGCGCCGGGAGCAGCCATTCGCCCTGTTCCAGGCAGACGCCGACGTGGTGGCCGCGTCCGATGCCGCGGTCGAGCAGCGTGTGGGCGATGCCGTTGGCCCTGCGGTCCAGCTCGGCGTAGGTGAGGCGGGTGGTGCCGGCTATGACGGCGATGCTGTCGGGACTTTTCCTGGTTTGGATGGATATGGCCTCGTGAACGCGTGTGCCGGCCCCCGGGCCTTTCACGTCGTCGGTCATGGTGTCTCCCCGTAAAACCCACCGCGATTGGCGGCAAATACGTACAAATTGCGCGATGAAGCATAATCCGCATGATCGCTTTGTCGAGTGCTTTCCGGGGCGGAGTTGGCCGTCAGCGTGAATGACGTCCCGTAAGGTTTTCCGGTCAAACTCCAGGGGATTCTGTGACCCTGTGTAGTGGCTGATCTCCGGGTGGCGAATTCGTGATCCCGGCCGGCGGAAGAACACCCGTTCTGTGGGGGTGGCGTTCCCTGTTTTGGGCCTGCCGATGGTCTCCGTCCTGTGCTGGTGCGGGTGTGCTGGCGTGGTGGAGGTGTGGCGCCTACGAGGGCCTCGGGTGCCGAGCCTCCTCAGGAAAGGGCAAGAGGGCCGGGGGCGTCCGAGGGTTCATGGCGGCTCGGGTACGACCGGGTTGGTGGTCGGCGCGAACGAGGTCGGACATTTGGCGGAGGAAACCTGCGGCGGAGTGTCGCGGCCGGGTGGCGGTGGGAGGAGGGCGCCGGTCGAGAGCGGGTGGGCGGCATGGCCGGGTGGCGCTGCAAGGTGAGGCGGCGGGGTGCCCGGTTGGCGGCGCGGTGGCGGTGCGGTCACGCGGTACGGCGGGGAGGGGCGGGGATGTTGGGCGGCGAGGGACGACTCGGTGGACACCGCCGGGCTCGCCCGGCGCGGGACGCGATGCGGCAGAGGCCAGGCGGCGGGGCGTGCGGCCGGTCGAGCGGTTGGGCGGTGCGGCCCGGCGGCGCGATCGAGCGGTACGGCGGGCCTGGGACGTTGGGCGGCACAGGTGTGGGGGCGCGGTTGGGCGGCAGGCAAGGGGGTGGGTGGGCAGCGCGACAGGCGGGCGCGGCGGGGCGTGCGATTGGGCGGTGCGGGGTGATCCGGCGGCGTGGTCCGGTAGCGCGATCACCCACCCTCACCTCACCTCACCTCACCTCACCTCACCTCACCTCACCTCACCTCACCTCACTCCATCGCACTGCCCGGCCGCACCGCCCCACCCCGACATGCCCGCCCCGTCATACGGTCGCCACGCCGTCCAACGTCCCCGACCCGCCGTACTGCTCGATCGCCATCGGGCCGCGCCGCGCCGCCCAACCACGCGCCGCGCCGCCTCTACTTGCCGCGCCCTCCTACACTGCCCACCCCTTGCCTGCCACCCGACCACGCACCCCTCACCCGTACCGCGCCGCCCACCGTCCCAGGCCCGCCCCGCCGTACCGGCTGGGCGTGGCTTGGCCGAGCGTTGCCGTGTTCGACGGCGACGTAGATGAGCCGTTGCTGGGGCGCGCCGGGCTTTGGCGTGCTGAGTGCTCTGGAAGAGGCGGCCATGCCTCCGACCTGGCCTTTAGGGGGTTGCAGTACGGCGGGCACCTGACCAGGCTTCTTGGGCACCGGCGCGTGGTCGCTGCCGGGCTGCCCGACTTCGTGAGGGCCCGTCGGCGGGCCGGCTGACGGCCGGTCTGGTGGGCAGCGTGGCGGGTGGTCTGGGAGGGTGGCCCAGCGCGCGGTCCGGTGGTCGGTCTGGAGCTGTTTGGCGGGCGGGCGGCCACGCCGTCTCGCTCCTGGCTGTCCGCTCTGGGGGCGTCCGCTGCCGGTCTGCCCGCTCCTGGGCCGCCCGGACTCCCCGCGCCGCTCAGACTCCCCGTACTCCCAGGCCCTCGCCACCGGACCACCGGACGGACCACCGGGCCTCCGGGCCGCCGCGGGTGAGGGGCGAGACGCTCGGGTGGGGTGGTGGTCTTAAGTAATTGGGCGCCGTTGTCGTTCGGGAATTAGGACTCGTTGTTGAGGAATTCGCCGAAGGGGGCTCTGGGTGTTCGGGGGGAATTGCTCTGGTGCGAAATGGTGTTGGGAAAATCGGTTCAGGGTTTCGTGGATGGGGTGACAGAAGAATTGTTGGAATTCAGTAGGTCGGCCAGACGGTCCAGGCCGCCTCTGACGAGTCGGCCGTATCCGTCGTCGGCCAGGGCGTCGATCCCGACCGCGCCCGCGACCACCTCGACCAGGCCCGAGCCGGGAT
>NZ_JBSFGJ010000651.1:0-3918 GCF_053596515.1 Nonomuraea sp. NPDC001684 | reverse complement strand
AGGAGCTGGCCGGGATCGTGGCGGGACAGGGCGCGACGGCGGCCCTCGCCCGGGTCACCGACGAGCGCGGCACCTGGACGGGCTCGGCGGGCGTGCGCGACGTCGAGCGCGGCGGACGCCCCTCGCCGGGCGGCTACTTCCGGATCGGCAGCGTGACCAAGACCTTCGTCGCCACCGTGGTGCTCCAGCTCGTGGACGAGGGGAAGCTGAAGCTGGACGACCCGATCGGCGACCACCTGCCCGGCCTGGTCCCCGGCGGCGACCGGATCACGGTCCGCGGCCTCCTCGACCACACCAGCCACCTGTACGACTACATGAGCGAGCCCGGCTACTCCACCAACCGCTGGCGCGGCGAGGCCCGCTTCCGCTCCTACCGGCCGGGCGAGCTGCTCAAGGTGGCCTTCGCCAAGAAGCTCCCCGACGACGGCAAGTGGCACTACTCCAACACCAACTACGTGGTGCTCGGCCTGCTGGTGGAGAAGCTGACCGGCCGCACGTACGGCGAGGAGGTCGCCCGCCGGATCCTGCGCCCGCTGGGCCTGCGCCACACGCTGGTCCCCGGCGACCGGGCGGGCCTGCCGTCCCCCCACGCCAAGGGGTACGAGCCGATGCCCGGCCTCGTGGACGCCACCCGGATGAACCCCTCGCTGGACTGGGCCGCGGGAGAGATGATCTCGACCGCCGCGGACCTGGAGCGGTTCATGTCCGCCCTGCTGGGCGGCAGGCTCACCAGCGCCGCGTCCCTGAAGGCCATGCGCACGACCGTCGAGACGGGCGCCGGGTTCCGCTACGGCCTCGGGCTGCAGGCGTACGCGCTGCCGTGCGGCACGGTGTGGGGGCACAGCGGGGAGCTGATCGGCTACCTGACCTTCGCCTTCCGCTCGGACTCCGGCAAGTCGCTGACCCTGTCGCTCAACCCCTCGACCAGGAACCCGTCCACGGCGGAGATCATGGGCATGGCCGTCAAGGTATTCTGCGGGACCGCGGGCTGAGCAGGCCCCGAGACCACGAGGAGGATCCGTGACGACTCCGACGGACGGCCCGACGGGCGAGCCGCCGCTCGCGGGCGCCTTCCGGCTCCCGGACGGCTCCTGGATCCGCGGCCGGGGCCTGCGCCACCCGCTGCCGGACGGCCCGGCGCCCGGCTTCGGCCTCTACCTGGGGTCGGCGCGACTCACCCGCCGCCACGAGGACGGGCTGCGCTGGCCGCACGCGTGGATCGAGTGGCCCGACTTCCTGCTGCCCCGCGACCGCGACGCGGCCGTGGAGCGGATCGGCGACCTGCACCGGCGGGCGCGGGCGGGCGAGGCGGTCGAGGTGGCGTGCGGGGGCGGCGTGGGCCGCACCGGCACGGTCGTCGCCTGCCTGGCCGTCCTGGCCGGTCTCGACCCGGCCGACGCCGTCGCCTGGACGCGCGAGCACCACCATCCCCGGGCGGTCGAGACCCCGTGGCAGCGCCGCTGGATCCTGCGCTTCCCGGGCCCGGCGCGGCGCTAGGCCGGTCCGCGTGTCCCTCAGCCGGTCCGGATCTCGGCGAGCAGGCCCTCTTCGAGGACCACGTCGAGCTGGAGCTCGCGGTATCCGGCGTCCTCGAACAGGACCGTCAGGCGGTCCTCGCCGCGCTGGATGACCTGGCCGGGCCCCCACGCGCGGTGTTCCACCCGGGCGTGCAGCGGGAAGGGGCCGCTCTCCGGGGACGCCTGCCCGGCGGTCCCGGCGCGGCAGGTGTCGCAGTCGCCGCAGTTGTCGGCGAGCTCCTCGCCGAAGTAGCCGAGCAGGAAACGCCGGCGGCAGTCGGTGGTCTCGGCGTAGCGGCGCATCATCTCCAGGCGGCTGCGGTCGACGTCCCGGCGGCGCTCGGCCAGCTCCCTGGCGCGGCTCGCCGCCGCCTGGGGGTCGAGGCCGGGCACGGGATCGACCTTGCGGGTGCCGAGGCGTACCGCGCCGGCTCTCTCCAGCAGGTCCAGCAGCGCCGTGAGGCGTCGCGCCGACAGTCCGGCGCGTTCGGCCAGGCCCTTGCGGTCGCTGCCGGGGCCGGATTCGGCGACCGCCTCGGCGACCCGGGCCAGCCGTTCCTCGTCGGGCGTCCCGCCGGTGAAGAACCGCTGCATCCCCAGGTCCTCGGGCCGGTAGAACAGTAGGGCGTCGGCCGGCTCGCCGTCCCGGCCCGCCCGGCCGATCTCCTGGTAGTACGCGTCCGGCGAACCGGGGATCTCGGCGTGCAGGACGAAACGCACGTCCGGTTTGTCGATGCCCATGCCGAAGGCGTTGGTCGCGACCACGACGTCCAGGTCACCGGCCATGAACCGGTCGTGCACCGCGTCCCGTTCGGCCCGGCGCAGCCCGGCGTGGTAGGCGGCGGCCCGTACGCCGGCCTCGGCCAGCAGTCCGCTCAGCCGTCCGGTCTGCCTGCGCGAGCTCGTGTAGACGATGCCGGGCTTCTTCGCCGCCGCGACGGTCGTGACGATGTCGCCGGCGGGGTCGTCGAGCGCCCGGCGCACCTCCAGCGAGATGTTGGGCCGGTCGAACCCCTGGACGATCTCCACCGGCGTCCGCATGCCCAGCCGCTCGGCGATCTCCGCCCGTACCGGCGGGGCGGCGGTCGCCGTCAGCGCCGCGACGACCGGACGGCCGAGCGCGTCGGCCACCGCGCCGAGCCGCAGGTAGTCGGGGCGGAAGTCGTGCCCCCAGGCCGAGACGCAGTGGGCCTCGTCCACCACCATGAGCGAGGGGGCCGCGGCGGCCAGCTCGCGCAGGACGTCGGGACGGACGAGCTGCTCGGGCGCGCAGAACAGGAACTCCGTCTCACCCGCCCGCAGCGCCTGGAACGTCTCCGCCCGCTCGGCGGCCCGCGTTCCCGCGTCCAGGCTGACGGCCTCCTCGTCGCGGTCGCGCAGGGCCTCGACCTGGTCGCGTTGCAGGGCGATGAGCGGCGAGACCACCAGGGTCGGGCCGCGCAGCAGCAGGGCCGGCACCTGGTAGATCGCCGACTTGCCGCTCCCGGTGGGCATCACCACCAGCGTGTCCCTGCCCTCGGCCAGGGCCGTCATCGCCCGGAGCTGGCCGGGCCGCAGGTCGGTCAGGCCGAGCGCCTGCCTGGCCACCCGCTCGCATTCCGCCGCCGTGTCGCCCATCCGGTCCTCTCTGGTCGGGAAGACCGTTCCTCCTGCCCTGCCGGCCGGCCGGCATGTCAGCCGACGGCCGTGATCCGGGTCATGGCCGGTTTCCGGCGTTCCGTCCCGGGCACCGGACTTCGCATGCGCAACCTCATGAAAGGCGCCGCGGGCGGCGCCGTGGCCACCGCGGCGATGAGCGTGGTGATGCTCGCCGGCAGCCGGGCGGGCCTGATGGAGGACCAGCCGCCGAAACGCATCGCGCGGGCGTTGCTGCCCGGCCACCGGCACCGCCCCAAGCCGGGCGAGGGCGTCGTGGGGGCGCTGGCCCACCTGGGGTTCGGCGTCACCGCCGGAGCCCTGTACGGCCTGCTCACCCGCGGGCGCCGCACCCCGTCCGCGCTGGGCGTCGGGTACGCGCTGACGATCTGGATCGCCAGTTACGAGGGCTGGATCCCGAGCCTGGACATCCTGCCGCCGGTCTCCCGCGACCGGCCCGGCCGTCCCGCGGTGATGGCCCTCGGGCACGTGGTCTACGGATCGGCCCTCGCGACGACCCTGAACCGGCTCAACGCCCGTACGGACCCCCGATGAGCGGGCGCGGCCGTCAGCGTGGCGGGAGCCGCAGCTCGAAGACGACGCGGTCGACGCCGGGGCCGTCGTAGTCCGGGACGGGCCCGGTGACCGTGAAGCCCATCGCGGCGTGGAAGGCGATGGACGCGCCGTTGACCGGGGAGGTGATCGCCCTGACCCGGTCGCGCCCGTCGGCCGTGGCGAGCGCGAAGAAGCGCCGGTAGAGGCGGCG
>NZ_JBSFGJ010000650.1:0-3919 GCF_053596515.1 Nonomuraea sp. NPDC001684 | reverse complement strand
AGATGTTCGGCGGCGCGGGCGGCAAGCCGGTGCGGGTGATGGGCGTCGATCCGGGGCTGACCCGTTGGACCGCGGCGCGGCCGGGGCCGGGGCGCTGAACATCGCGCTGCAGGAGGCGCTGACGCCGGCCCGCGAGGGCATGCCCGAACGCCGGTACGGCGGGCGGGTGTTCCGGGTGGGCGACAAGGTCACCCAGTTGCGCAACAACTACGACAAGGGCGCGGCGGGGGTGTTCAACGGCACGGTGGGGATCGTCACCGGCATCCGCCCCGACGACCACAGCCTGACCGTGCGCACCGACGAGGACGAGAAGGTCGACTACGCCTTCGACGAGCTGGACGAACTGGCCCACGCCTATGCCGTCTCCATCCACCGCAGTCAGGGCAGCGAGTATCCGGCGGTGGTGATCCCGCTGGCCACCAGCGCGTGGATGATGCTGCAGCGCAATCTGCTCTACACCGCGATCACGCGGGCCAAGAGGCTGGTGGTGATCGTGGGGTCGCGGCGGGCGCTGGCCCAGGCCGTACGGACCAAGGGCGCCGGACGGCGGCACACGAGCCTGACCCATCGCCTGGAGCGGCGCTGAACCCCTCGCGGGCAAGAGCGTTGATCGTCGCGTTGACGCAGGTTGACCTGGGGTTGACAGCAATTAGTGATGCAAATGTGACCGAACTCTCCTAAATGCTTCTGCGTCATACATGCAGGAGCATTAAAGTCTTTGGGGTGGGTTTGCCGCCCTGGGGGAGAGGACAGTCTTGAACGTTGCGCCCGCATGGACGAAGTCTGCCGCCGGCCTCGCGCTGCTGGCGGTCGCGGCCCTGACGGCATCCTGCTCGAGCGGGAACGCCGCCTCGCGCGGGCCGGAAGCGCCCGACGCCACCACCGTGGCCACCCCGCAGGCGCCCACCGTCACCATCAGCCCCGCCGAAGGCAGCGCCAAGGTCAGCCCCGACAAGAAGGTCGTGGTCACCGCCGCCGGCGGCGCGCTGGAGGAGGTGACCGTCGACGGCGGCGGCCACACGGTCGAGGGCAGGTTCAACGCCGACAAGACCAAATGGGTCTCCCGGACGCCGCTGAAGCCCTCCACCAACTACAACGTCTCGGCCAAGGCCGGCGCCACCGCCGCCACCAGCACCTTCACCACGGTCAAGCCCGAGCGGGAGCTGCAGGTCGCCGACGTCACCCCCAACGCCAAGGGCGAGACGCTCGGCGTCGGCGCCCCGATCATCGTCACCTTCAACCAGCCCGTCACCGGCAAGGCGGCCGTCGAGCGCGCCCTGGAGGTGGAGGCCGAGAAGCCCGTCACCGGCGCCTGGCGGTGGATCAACGACACCACCGTCATCTACCGCACCGCCAAGTACTGGCCCGCCCACCAGAAGGTCACCTTCAACGCCCGCATCACCGGCGTCAAGGCCGGCAAGGGCCTGTACGGCGTGAAGGACTACTCCGCCAGCCTCAAGATCGGCGCCAAGGTCATCAGCAAGGTCAACACCAAGACCCACATGATGTACGTCTACAAGGACAACAAGCGCGTGCAGACCATGCGCATCAGCGCCGGCATGGCCACCACCCGCGAGTACACCACGACCTCCGGCGTGCACCTGACGATGGAACGCGGCAACCCGGTGCGCATGATCTCCCCCGGCCGCAAGAAGGGCGACCCCGGCTACTACGACGTGATGATCGACCACGCCGTGCGCATCTCCAACTCCGGCGAGTACGTCCACGCCAAGGACAACGTCTGGGCCCAGGGCGTGCGCAACGTCAGCCACGGCTGCATCAACTCCCGCCCCGACCAGGCCAAGTGGTTCTACGACAACTTCCAGCGCGGCGACGTCGTGGAGATCACCGGCACCAACCGCGAGCTGGAGTGGAACAACGGCTGGGGCTACTGGCAGCTGCCCTTCTCGCAGTGGAAGAAGGGCAGCGCCCTGCACGTCAAGTCCTGACCGCTCCCCCGCTCCCCCTCCCTTCTTCGGGCCGGCTTCCAGCCGCTCACCGCCGCCGGCAGGCGCGGCGGTGAGCGGCTTTTTCGACGTCTCGGCCCGCTGTCGTGAACCGTCCTCGACGGGCCCTCGCCCTCGCCATCAGCGAAAACGCCTCGACGTGCACGAAGGGTTGCCATACGATTACCCATCGTGGGCATTCGTCAGGAACCCTCGAAGGAGAACACGTTGAAGAAGATCCTTCTCGTCCCCGCGATCACCGCCGGGTTCGTCCTCGCCTCGGCCGGCGCCGCGTACGCCTCCCAGTACGTCGCCTACGAAGGCCCCGGCTTCACCGGCCGCTCGGTCGTCCTGGACGCCTGCGGCGTGTCCAACATCCCCTACCACGGCTCCTACAAGTGGTACGGCGACGGCCAGAGCGGCCGCATGTACAACCAGCCCAACGCCTCCGGCGTGATGCACTTCGAACTGGCCTCCAACCGCAACGCCGAGCAGCGCACCCCCGTCGGCTGGAAGAGCATCTTCATCGTGTGCTGACCCGCCGCCCCTGACCGGCCGTCCCCCGCGCACAGGGGGCGGCCGGTTTCGGCATGCGCGCGTACGGACGGCCGTGCGAGGCACACTTGCCAGTACGGACCATCGGCACGCGCGGGGGGGCGAGATGGGCAAGAGCGCAGGCACCACCGCGAGCAGCAGCACGGCCACCAGCGCCGCGAGCACCACGGCCTTGGCGTTGATGTCGCTCCTGGTGACGGTGGTGTTGTCCGGCTGCGCGGTGCCCTCTCTGCCGGGCGCAGGTCAACGGTCACCTTCGGCCGGCGGGCAGGCATCCTCGCCGCCCTCCGCAGCGGCCCCCCTTCCTCGAAGCTCCCAGGAGGCGACTCCCCCGCGGACGCAAGGCCCAGCACAGGACCGCGCGCTGGGCCCGACTCAGGGCCGGACTCCCGGGCAGGCGCGGGGAGACGGGCAGCGGCAGGGGCAAGAGCAGGGGCAGGACCTTGGGCAGGGCCGGATGCGGGAGCAGGGGCGGGGTGCGGCGAGCAGTGGATGCGCGGCCACGACACGCCGGCTCACCTCCGGTGCTCACCAGCTGACCACCGCCGGTCTGACCCGCCGCTACCTGCTGGCCGTCCCCGACGGGCCCGGCCCCCACCCCGTGCTGCTCAACCTGCACGGCCTCGGCTCCAACGCCGCCGAACAGGCCGCCTACAGCCGCCTGCCCCAGATCGGCCCAAGCCGCGGCTACATCGTCATCACCCCCCAATCGGCGCCCGGACGGCTGGCCTGGACCCTGCCGCACACCGCCGGCCCCGACGACACCGCCTACCTGGCCGCCCTGCTGGACGAGGTCGAACGCCACCAGTGCGCCCACCCCGGACGCGAGTTCGCCGCCGGCCTGTCCTACGGCGCGGGCCTGGCCGCCTCACTCGTCTGCGCCCTGGACGGACGCCTGAGCGGCGTGGCCGCCGTGGCCGGCATCCCCATCGCCCAGCCCTGCGCCCAGCCCGTCCCCACCACGATCGTCGCCTTCCACGGCACCGCCGACCGCCTGGTCCCCTACGACGGCGGCCACCCCGAGCCCGGCGGCCAGCTGCGGCACCTGGCCGCGCTCGTCGTGCTGCCCCCGGTCGAGCAGACCATGGACGCCTGGGCCGCCGCCCAGCACTGCTCCTCCCCCGCCACCAGCCATCCCCTGCGCCGCGTCCGCCTGCGCCTGTGGACGTCCTGCGCGCGGGGAGCCACGCTGCGCCTGTACACGGTGGACGGCGGCGGCCACACCTGGCCGGGCCCCATCGAGGTGCCCGGCCTCGGCGACACCGCCCGCGACCTGGACGCCAGCCGCCTCATCCTCGACGCCTTCGACCGCGCCCCCACCCGCTGACCGGCCCCGGACGGGCACGAGATCTACCGGCTGCCCGGCCCGCTCGACCTGACCGGCCTGCACGCCATCGCCGACCTCGACCGCGGCGAGC
>NZ_JBSFGJ010000649.1:0-3934 GCF_053596515.1 Nonomuraea sp. NPDC001684 | reverse complement strand
CCACCACGGCCGACGCCACCACGGCCGACGCCACCACCGCGAACGCCGCCACCACCGCCGCGAACGCCGACGCCGCCGCCGCTACAGGCGGTACGCCCGCCTGAGCGCGGCCAGCCGGGTCTCCCGCGCCCGCCTGCTCAGCGGGGTGTCGGGCACCATGACGTCGAACCCGTGGAACGCCCCCGGGTAGAGGTGGAACTCGGTGGACACCCCGGCCCGCGCGAGCCGCTGGGCGTAGTCGATGTCCTCGTCCCTGAACACCTCCAGCTCGCCCACGTCGACGAACGCGGGCGGCAGCCCCGACAGGTCCTCGGCCCGCGCCGGCGCCGCGTACGGCGGGACGTCCGGGCCGCCCGCCCGGTCGCCGAGCAGGGCGGACCAGCCGTACAGGTTCGCGGCCCGGTCCCAGACCACGGCCTCGGTGAACTCCAGGCTCGACGGGGTGGTGTTGCGGTCGTCGAGCATCGGGCAGATCAGCAGCTGGAGGACCACCTCGGGCCCGCCCCGGTCGCGGGCGAGCAGCACGGTCCCGGCGGCCAGCCCCCCACCCGCGCTGGCCCCGCCGACGGCCAGCCGGGCGGGGTCGATGCCCAGCTCCTCGGCGTTCTTGGCGGTCCACACCAGCCCCGCGTAGCAGTCCTCGACCGGCGCGGGGTGCGGGTGCTCCGGCGCGAGACGGTAGTCCACGGAGACCACGACGACGCCGAGCCGCTCGACGTACTCGATCATCGAGGCCTCGTCCACCTCGGGCATGCCGACGATCATGCCGCCGCCGTGGATCCAGTAGAGGCCGGGCCGGCCGGCGCCGTCCTGCGCGGGGCGGTAGACGCGGACCCGGATGTCCGGTTCGCCGTCGGGGCCGGGGACGCGGCGGTCCTCGATCCGCACCTCGGTCTCGGCGGGCGGCGTCGCGGCCAGCATCGCGTGGATCTGGGCCCGGTGCCCGGCCAGCTCCTCCGCGTCGAGCGCCGTCACGTCGAACGCCGGGAAGGGCGCGCTCTCCAGGGCGGCACGCAGGTCCGGATCGAGGTTGGGGTGGAACGCCATGAGGACTTCCTTCCACGGAGGGGGCTTGCCGTACCCCTCGATGGTCGGATTTCGCGCGACGGCGCGGCAACCGCCATCCGGCTGCCGTTGCACGCGCCCCGCCCGCCGTCCGGCGACCTCGGCCGGTGTCAGCTGAGGTCAGCGGGGGTCAGCCGGGGTCAGCTCAGCAGGGTGACGACCTGTTCGGCCAGGGGCGCGGCGCTGGCCGGGTTCTGGCCGGTGACCAGCCGGCCGTCCACGACGACCTGCGGCTGCCAGTCGGGGCCGGGCTCGTGCCGGGCGCCGCGCTCGGTCAGCGCGTCGGCCAGCAGGAACGGCACCACCCCCGCCACGCCCCGCGCGGTCTCCTCGCTGTTGGTGAAGGCGGCCACCCGCCGGCCGTCCACCAGGTGGGAGCCGTCGGACAAGGTCAGGCCGACCAGCGCGGCCGGGCCGTGGCAGACCGCCGCGACCACGCCGCCGCGCTCGTAGACCTCGCGGCCGACCCGGGCGACGTCGGGGTCGGCGGGGAAGTCCCACATGGTGCCGTGGCCGCCGGCGTACAGGACGGCGTCGTAGGCCGAGGCGTCCACGCCGGAGAGGGGGGCGGTGTCCTCGTCCAGGCCGGTGGCGAGGAAGGCGGCCTGCGCCGGGTCGTCCGGGTCGTGGCCGTCGCGCGGCGGGCGGCCGCCGGCGATGCTGGCGACGTCCACCTCGAAGCCGGCCTTGGTGAAGATCTGCCAGGGATGGGCCGCCTCGGGGACGTAGTATCCGGTACGCTCCACGCCGCCGAGGTCGTCGTGGCTGGTCAACACGATCAGGATGCGCTTGCTCATGCCTTCGAGCATGGCCGGGAAAGCCCATCAGCCACAAATAGTGAAATGTCAGTCGTGGCATCAGAATAGTGATGTGTCGTCTCTCTCGCTGGACCTGCTGCGGACCTTCCTCGCCGTCCACAGGACCGGCTCCATCACCGCCGCCGCGCAGACGCTCGGCCTCTCGCAACCCGCGGTGACCGCCCAGGTCAAGACGCTGGAGGCGACGCTCGACCGGCCGCTGTTCGACCGGCTGCCGCGCGGCGTCGCGCCCACCCCCGCCGCCGACGAGCTGGCCCGCCGGCTGGCCCCCGCCCTCGACGCGCTGGAGGAGGTGGCCGGCTCGGAGCTGCCCTCGGACGAGGCCGTGCACCTGGGCGGCCCGGCCGAGTTCCTGTGCGAGGAGGTCATGCCGATGCTCGCCCCGCTCGTCCGCGACGGGCTGCGCCTGCGCACCACCCTCGGCCTGGCCGACGACCTGCTGGCCGACCTCGCCGCCGGACGGCTCGACCTGGTGCTGTCCACGATCCGGCCCCGGGTGCGCGGCGTCCAGGCGGACCCCGTCTACGACGAGGAGTTCGTCCTGGTGGCGGCGCCGTCCGTGGCCCGCGCGCTGCCGCCCGGCCGGGTCGGGCCCAAGGAGCTGGCCGCGGTGCCCGTGGTGGCCTACGCCGAGGACCTGCCCATCGTGCGCCGCTACTGGCGGGCCGTCTTCGGGCGGCGGCCGTCGATGGCCGCGCAGGTCGTCATCCCGGACCTGCGCGGCGTGCTGAGCGCGGTGCGGGCCGGCATGGGCGTCTCCGTCCTGCCCGCGTACCTGTGCCGGCGCGACCTGGCCGAGGGCACGCTGGTCGTGCTGGCCGAGCCGGCGGAGCCGCCGATCAACACCGGCTACCTGGCCGTACGGTCGGGGGCGCCGGCCAGGCCGGCCGTGGGGCGGGTGCGGGCCCACCTGCTGGCGGCGTTCCGGGCGGCGCCGCCGTACTGAGGACGAAGATGGATGACGGGCGATCACCTTGGGCATGCTGGGCACATGTGTCATTCCACCGACAGCCGGCCGCCCGCCCCGTCGATCCGGGGCGAGGTGGCGGCGCACGAGCAGATCACCGTGACCTCAGCCGACGGCACCCGCTTCATGGCCTACCGGGCCGACCCGGCCGAGCCGAACGGCCGCGGCGTGGTGATCATGCCGGACGTGCGCGGCCTGCACCCGTTCTACCGCGACCTCGCGGTGCGCTTCGCCGAGGCCGGGTTCCGCACGATCGCGATCGACTACTTCGGCCGCACCGCCGGGACCGACGACCGGGGCGACGACTTCGACTACATGCCCCACGTCGACCAGCTCAAGCTCGACCAGGTGCAGGCCGACGCGGCGGCCGCGACCGCCGAGCTGGCCGCCGGCGGCCCGGTGTTCACGGTCGGCTTCTGCATGGGCGGCGCCCTGTCGTGGCGTCAGGGCGCGGAGGGCAACGGCCTGGCCGGGAGCATCGGCTTCTACGGCGCGCTGCGCTTCATCGACGAGCCGACGACCGGCCCCGGCGCGCCGCTGCTGCTGCTCAGGGGCGGCGCCGACAAGGTGTCGAGCCCGGAAGAGTTCGACGCCTACACCGCGGCGCTGGACCGGGTGGGCACCGAGCACGAGACCCACGTCTACGAGGGCGCGCCCCACTCCTTCTTCGACCGCTCGTTCAAGGAGTGGGAGGACATCTGCCAGGACGCCTGGCGCCGCATCCTGTCCTTCACCGAACGGCACTCAGCCTAGGTACGCGGCCCGCACCACCGGATCGTCCCTGACCCGCGCCGGCGTCCCGGACGCGATGACCCTGCCCAGGTCCAGGACGACGATCCGGTCGCAGATCTCCATGACGAAGCCCATGTCGTGCTCGACCAGCAGCACGGTGGTGTCCAGAGCCCTGACGACCTCACCGAGCCGGGCGGTCTGGGCGGCGTCCAGGCCGGAGGTGGGCTCGTCCAGCAGCAGGAGCCGCGGACGGTCCGCGAGGGCGCGCCCCACTCCTTCTGCGACCGCTCGTTCAAGGAGTGGGAGGACATCTGCCAGGACGCCTGGCGCCGCATCCTGTCCTTCACCGAAC
>NZ_JBSFGJ010000648.1:0-3954 GCF_053596515.1 Nonomuraea sp. NPDC001684 | reverse complement strand
TGGCAGGGGCTGCTGAACGGCGTCGGCCAGGTGTTCTTCCAGGGCAAGTGGTACGTCGGCCTGATCTTCCTGATCGGACTGGCGTTCGCCGGGTGGCGGGTGGCGGGGGCCGCGCTGGCCGCCAGCGCCGTCGGGATCCTGGTGGCCGTGCTGCTCGGCGCGCCCGCGGCCGACATCGGCGCCGGCCTGTACGGCTACAACGCGGTGCTCACCGGCATCGCGCTGTGCTGCGCGTTCGTCGTGCCGACCGTCCTCGGCCTGCTGTACGCCCTGGCCGGCGTGGTGTCGGCGACCGTGCTGACGGCGTTCGTCGGCCACCTGTTCGCGCCGGTCGGCGGGCACACCCTGACCTGGCCCTTCGTCCTGGTCACCTGGATCTTCCTGGCGGCGGTCCCGGCGTTCTCCGGCGTCCGGCGCGCTTCCACCTAAGGAGAGCTCATGAACCTCGCACCGCGCGAGATCGACAAGCTGCTGATCTACGTCGTCGCCGACCTGGCCGCCAAGCGCCGCGAGCGCGGCGTGAAGCTGAACTACAGCGAGGCGGTGGCGCTGATCAGCGTCGCGGTCCTGGAGGCCGCCCGGGACGGCAGGACGGTGGCCGAGTGCATGGAGCTCGGCAAGCAGGTGCTCGGCGCCGGGGACGTCATGCCCGGGGTGCGCGAAATGCTCAAGCTGATGCAGGTCGAGGCGTCGTTCAAGGACGGCTCCAAGCTCGTTTCCTGCCACGACCCCATCGGCGGCTGACACCGCCGCGACCAGAAAGGAGCGGTTCGCCATGACGGACACGGACCGGATCATGTACGGGGACGAGCCGATCGAGATCAACGCCGGTCGCGCCACGGTCACCCTGACCGTGCGCAACACCGGCGACCGGGCCATCCAGGTCGGCTCGCACTTCCACTTCTTCGAGGCGAACCGGGCGCTCAGTTTCGACCGCGAGAAGGCGTACGGCATGCATCTCGACATCCCGGCCGGCACCGCCGTACGCATCGAGCCGGGCGACACCCGCCAGGTCACCCTGGTCGAGTTCGCCGGCGGCATGCGCGTCGTCGGCTTCGCCGGCCTGGTGGACGGCGGCCTGCGGGCCAGGGACAGCCGCACCCGCGCCCTGCGCCGCCTGGCCGAGCTCGGGTACGCCGACCAGCCGGAGCCGGGGGCCACGGTCCGCGCGCCGGGCGAGGAGCCTCCGGCGCACAAGGAGCCGCCTACACGCGAGGAGCCGCCCGCGCGCAAGGCGCCCGCCAAGAAGGCCGCCCCCAAGAAACCGGCAGCCAAGGAACCCGCCGCCAAGGAACCGGCAGCCAAGCAGCCGGCCGCCAGGAAGAAGAAGGCCTGAGCCGATGAGCACCATGAACCGCAGGCAGTACGTCGCCATGTTCGGCCCGACCGTGGGCGACCGGGTCCGGCTGGCCGACACCAACCTGGTGATCGAGATCGAGAAGGACCACACGGCCGGCTTCTACGGCGACGAGGCCGTCTACGGCGGCGGCAAGACCGCCCGCGACGGCATGGCGGCCGACCCCGGGTCCCAGAACGCCACGATCGCGCTCGACCTGGTGATCACCAACGCGGTCGTGCTGGACCCGGTGCTCGGCGTGGTCAAGGGCGACATCGGCATCAAGGACGGGCGGATCGTCGGGATCGGCAAGGCGGGCAACCCGCACACCCAGAACGGCGTGGACCGCCGCCTGGTGATCGGCGCCGGGACGGAGGTGCTGGCGGGCGAGAACATGATCGCCACGCCGGGGGCGATCGACCCGCACGTGCACCTGATCGCGCCACAGCAGGCCGAGGCCGCGCTCACCAACGGCGTCACGACGCTGATCGGCGGCGGCACCGGCCCCACCGACGGCACCCGCGGCACCACCTGCACGCCCGGCCCGTGGAACATCGGCCGCATGTTGCAGGCCGTCGAGGCGCTGCCGGTGAACATCGGCATCATGGCCAAGGGCAACGCCAGCCTGCCGGCCGCGCTGGCCGAGCAGATCGAGGCCGGGGCGTGCGCGCTGAAGGTGCACGAGGACTGGGGCTCCACCCCGGCGGTGGTGGACTGCGCGCTGCGCATCGCCGACGAGTACGACGTCCAGGTGGCGTTGCACGCCGACAGCCTCAACGAGGCCGGCTACCTGGAGGACACGATCAGCGCCATCGACGGCCGGGCGATCCACACCTTCCACACCGAGGGCGCGGGCGGCGGTCACGCGCCGGACATGATCCGCATCGCCGGCGAGCCGAACGCGCTGCCGTCCTCGACGAACCCGACGCTGCCGTACACCATCAACTCGGCCGACGAGCTGCTGGACATGGTGATGGTCTGCCACCACCTCAACCACGACATCCCCGAGGACGTCTCCTTCGCCGACAGCCGGGTGCGGGTGGAGACCATCGCGGCCGAGACCGTGCTGCAGGACATGGGCGTGATCAGCATGTTCTCCTCCGACTCCCAGGCGATGGGCCGGATCGGGGAGACCTTCACCCGCGCCTTCCAGACCGCCCACCACTGCAAGGACCAGCGCGGCCGGCTGCCGGAGGACTCCGAGCGCAACGACAACGCGCGGGTGCTGCGCTACCTGGCCAAGCTGACCATCAACCCGGCCCGGACGACCGGCATCGCCGAGCACGTCGGCTCGCTGGAGGACGGCAAGCTGGCCGACGTCGTGCTGTGGCCGTTCACCTCGTTCGGGGCCAAGCCGGCGCTGGTGGTCAAGGGCGGCCTGATCAACTGGTCGCAGATGGGCGACCCGAACGCGTCGCTGCCCACGCCGCAGCCGGTCTACTACCGGCCGATGTTCGGCGCGATGGGGATGGCGCAGCGCAAGAGCAGCGTGACGTTCCTGCCGGACGCCGCCATCGCCGCCGGGGTGCCGGACCGGCTCGGCCTGCAACGGCTGATCGCCAGGGTGCGCCACACCAGGACGGTGGACAAACGGCACATGATCCGCAACAACGCGCTGCCGAGGATCACCGTGGACCCCGAGACGTACAAGGTCACGGTGGACGGCGAGCACGCGACCATCGCGCCGGCCCGCGAGCTGCCGCTGAACCACCTGTTCTTCCTGGCATGAGCCTGCTCGCCCAGCTCCAGCTCACCGACTCGGCCTTCCCGGGCGGCCTCTACACGCTCTCGCACGGGCTGGAGGCGTACGCGCAGGCCGGCCCGGTGGACGTCGCCGCGCTGCTGGAGGACCTGCTGCTGCACGCGGCGGGGCCGGGCGACGCCACCGCCCTGGTCCTGACCCACCGGGCGGTGACGGCCGGCGACTGGGACGCGGTGACCGAGGTGGACCGGCGGCTGCACGCCGTCAAGCTCGGCCGGGAGATCCGGGCCGCCGCCACCAGGACCGGCAACCAGGTCCTGCGCACGGCCGCCCTGGTCTTCGCGACGCCGGCGCTGGCCCGCCTGTCGGAGCTGGTCGATGCCAGGGTCACGCCGGGCAACCACGCCGTCGTGCTGGGCACGGCCTACGCCGGGCTGGGCGTCCGGGAGGCCGACGCGGTGACCGGCGACCTGTACGCGTTCGCCGCGAGCTGGGTCAGCGCCGCCGTACGGCTGCGCCTGCTGGACTTCCGCCAGGCCCAGGCCACCCTGTACGGCGCGTCCGGCGCGATCGGGCGGGCCGCCGGGCACGCCCTGACCGCCCGAGGCCCGCTGGACCTGCACGCCGCCACGCCGCTCGCGGACACGATGAGCGCCGCCCACGAACGGGCCGAGGCCCGGCTGTTCACCACCTGAGAAGGGAAGCGTCCCGATGCATCACCACCACCCGCACCCGCACCCCGCCGTGAACGTGCCCGCGGGCACCGCCATGGACCGCGTCTTCAAGATCGGCGTCGGCGGCCCGGTCGGCTCCGGCAAGACCGCCCTCATCGAGGCGCTGGTGCCCGTGCTGCTCGACCGCGGACGCAGCGTGGCCGTCGTCACCAACGACATCTACACCCAGGAGGACGCCCAGC
>NZ_JBSFGJ010000647.1:0-3955 GCF_053596515.1 Nonomuraea sp. NPDC001684 | reverse complement strand
AGCGCCGGCCGGTCAGCTCCGCCAGCCGGTCGCGGCCCTCCCGGCCCACCAGCGAGTACACGCTCGGCTGTCCCGTGCGCAGGACCAGCGCCCAGCCCACGCCGAACAGGGCGGCCACCGCGTACACGACCGGCAGGATCCAGGCGAGCGGATCGCCCTCGGGCACCCCGAGCAGCGTCGGGAAGTTGTCCAGCGCGAGCCAGACCATCACCGCCAGCGCCAGCGCGGCGGGCACGGGGGCCAGGAACCGCCGCGCGAGGCTCTCCCCGCTCGGCTGCCGGGCGAAGAAGGCGACGATCGCGATCGAGGTCACGAACACCAGCAGCAGCACCCCGAACCCGCCGAACGAGCCGCCGTAGAAGAAGAGCTGCACCAGCGGGTCGAGCCCCAGGACCGCGTAGACCACGATGACGACCAGCCCGAGCACGGTCTGCGCGATCGAGCCCGACCGGGGCGCGCCGCTGCGCGGCCGGGTGCGGCCGAAAAAGGCGGGCAGCACCCGCTCGCGGCCGAGCGCGAAGAAGTACCGGGCGGTGGTGTTGTGGAAGGAGATCATGGCGGCGAACACGCTGGTGACGAAGAGCACCCGGGCGATGTCCACGACCGCGCCGCCGAGGTGCTGGTTCGCGATGATGAAGATCGTCTCGGCCTGGTCGCGGCGCGCGGCGGCGACGATGTCCGCCGGTCCCGTCGCGACCGTCATCGCCCACGACGACAGCGCGTACAGACCCGCGATGATCGCCACCGACGCGTACGTGGCCAGCGGCACGGTACGCCGCGGATCCCGGCTCTCCTCCGAGAACACCACCGACGACTCGAACCCGACGAACCCGAGCGTCGCGATGACCAGCAGCGCCCCCACCCCCGGCACGAACAGCGCCGCGGGCGACAGCGTCTCGGCCGAGAACCCCGACCGCGCCGGGTTGACCAGGTCCGCCAGGTCGAACAGCAGGATGACCGCCACCTCGGCGGTGAGCAGGACGGCCAGCAGCCGCCCGTTGACGTCCACCCGCATCAGCCCGAGTACGCCCACCAGCGCCCAGGCGACCAGCGAGATGGCCCACCAGGGCGGCGCGCCGCCGAACCAGCGTTCGAGCAGCGGGGTGGCCGCCGCGCCGAAGGCGCCGTACAGGCCGACCTGGAGGGCGTTGTAGGCGATCAGCGCCACCCAGGCCGCCGCGATGCCCGCCGGACGGCCGAGGCCCCGGCTGACGTAGGTGTAGAACGCGCCGGCGTTGGCCATGTGGCGGGCCATGGCCACGTAGCCGACCGCGAACACCGCCAGCACCGCGCCCACGACCAGGAACGCGATCGGCAGCCCGGTGATGCCGGTGACGGCGTAGCCGGTGGTGATCACACCGGCGACGACGGTGAGCGGCGCGGCGGCCGACAGGACGAAGTAGACGACCGAGGGCGCGCCGAGCCGGTCGGCGGCCAGGGCGCCGGCGATCGGGTCGGGCGCGGCGCCGGATCTCGCGGAGGGCATCGCGTTCCTTTCTGGGGGGTTCAGGTGCGGTGTGGTCGGGTCGGCGGTCCGGGGCTCACGTCCGGTAGGTCAGGACGGCGTCGCCGACGGCCGCGCTCACCTGGCGGCCGAGGTCGCTGAGCGGCTGGGGCATCGCGGCCAGCACCGTGGTCAGGTACTGGTGGGCGCCGCGCCGGTCGGCCGGGTCCTCGACGACGACGTCGGTCAGGTCGCAGGCCTCGGCCAGCGCCGCCAGCGCCATGTCGTGCGGGGTCAGCGGCTGCCACTTCACCAGCGCGAGCCGCAGCCGGGCGGAGGGCCACATGGCCCGGTTGAAGTCGGTGGAGAAATAGCGGAATTGTTTACGCTTGAGCAGCCTCGGGGATTCGCGGTCGAGCAGACCATTACCCATCAACCGGCTGGTTACTTCGGTGACCGAGCGTTGTGCGAGGTAGGCCAGCCAGGTCCGCACATCGGTGTGCTGCGGGGAATTGCCTATTTCGGTCAGCACCTTTCCGGTCAGCTCGTCCGGGACCCGGCGCCGGTCGACCACCCGCAGCCGGACCCCCTCGACGGTGATCCGCTGCTCCAGCACCAGCTCCGCGAGCAGCGCTCCGGCCAGGCCGAGCGCCACGCCCGGGACGTGCAGCCGAGGCTTGCCCGAGCCCGTCGCGTCCCAGCAGA
Source organism: Nonomuraea sp. NPDC001684 (assembly GCF_053596515.1). Taxonomy (NCBI): domain Bacteria; kingdom Bacillati; phylum Actinomycetota; class Actinomycetes; order Streptosporangiales; family Streptosporangiaceae; genus Nonomuraea; species Nonomuraea sp. NPDC001684. The sequence goes on along the minus strand of NZ_JBSFGJ010000647.1, from coordinate 1,806 downwards.
CGAAGAAGAAATCATCGGCAAGCAAAAATCGGCCCGCTCACTATAGGAATTGGTGGATGACCGGTTCAGGAAGCAGCGTGTAGCCGCCAGCGGCAATTTGTACCAAAAACCCGCATCTCCGGGCTAGACCCTATTTATCGGGAAATAAAAACACCGGCTTCATGGAGAAGCCGGTGCCGCCCGATCGGGCCCGTCAACCGATGGTCGCCGGGGGTTCGGATCGTCAGTTCGCGCAGTCCTGCTTGTCGAGGGCCAGGCCCATCTCGTAGATCTTGCCGCCGCGGAGCAGGAAGTAGTAGTGCGCCTTGACGTTGCCCGGCACGGCGACGTACGGGAAGCCGCTCGCGGCCGTCCGCAGCTTGTTCGCGTACGCGCGCTTGAGCTGGGCGTTGGTCGAGCCGATGCCGATGCCCTGCGGCGTCTTGGCGCCCTTCGGGGCGAAGATGATCGCCACGCCCTGCTTCTTGGAGATGAAGAGGCCGACCGCGTCGCGGCCGGTCCGCTGGGCCTTGAGGTCCCAGCCGGAGCAGGTGGGGGAGTCGAGGCCGGGCTTGTGGACGATCTTCCCGGTGGCCTGGGCGGCCTTGGCGCTCATGCCCAGCGTGACCCCGCCGTATCCCTGGGGGCCGAAGGCGGGGGCGGCGAGCGCGGGGGAGGCGATCCCGGCCAGCGCGACGCCCGCCGCGAGGGTCGCCGCCGCGATGATGTGCTTCGTCGTCATGCAGGGTTTGACTGCGCGCCCGGCGCACAAGTTCGCCCGGTTCGCGGGCGGCTGCGGGCTGACGTGTCCGTTACGCGGTTGAGGGATGGTCTTGTCCCGGGCCCGGGTACTGGTGCCGGTGATCACAGCCCAGGAGGCACCAGAGATGACGGATGTTCCTATCGTTGTCGGCATAAATCGTACTCAGGATGGTTCTGTTGCTGTCGCTGTGGGCGAGTCGGGCATGTACAGCCTGCAGAAGGAGCGCATCACCCGGCGCAGGCACCACTGGGGCCGTCTGGGCGACCTGCCGGACCTGTATCTGCCCGAGATGCCGCTGCTCAAGGAGCCCGTGGACCTCGTGGTCGAGGGATACGCCGCCGACACCGAGATCGAGCACAAGGACGCCTACGAGGAGGAGCTGCGCGAGACGCTGAGCCTCAAGGAGGACGCCCGGGTCGTCCTGGTCTCCCACCATCTCAGCCACCTCTACAGCGCGTTCCCGCCCTCGCCGTTCGACCGGGCGGCGGGCCTGGTGATCGGCGCGCAGGGCAGCCGGGTCAGGGACTTCACCGAGCCGGTCCGGCTGCCGAAGGGCACCCGCGACGACATGCTGGAGGTCGCCTCGTTCTACCGCTGCGAGCGCGGCGGCCCGGTCGAGTGCCTGGCCAAGCAGCTCTGGGACGGCGACTGGGCCCGGCCGACCGGCCTCGGCTGCTTCTACACCCTGCTGACCAGGCTGCTGTGGCCCGAGGGCGAGGGCAACGAGGCCAAGGTCATGGGCCTGGCCCCGTTCGGCGACGCGTACGTGTACGGCCTGCCCGACCTCGACGTACGCGGCCACGAGGTGTTCATCCCCGAGGAGTGGATCGAGACCTTCGCCCAGCGGGACGCCTACGTCTACGAGCCCGGCGGCGAACGCTTCTCCCGGGCGGCGGACCTGGCCGCGGCCGGCCAGCGCGTCTTCGAGAACGCCCTGGCCCAGGTGGTCGCCTGGCTGCACGGGCAGACCGGCCTGGACCGGCTGGTCTACGCCGGCGGCGCCGCGCTCAACGCCACGGCCAACGGCCGGATCGTCCGCGAGTCGCCGTTCCGCGAGGTGTTCA
>NZ_JBSFGJ010000646.1:0-3964 GCF_053596515.1 Nonomuraea sp. NPDC001684 | reverse complement strand
AGCGTGCCGTCCATGTCGAACAGGACCGCGTCCGGCATGCCGTCCAAGGAGGACGGGACCGCGTCCGGCATGCCGTCCGAAGAGGACGGGACCGCGCCGGACACGATCGCGTCGGCCGGCCTGTCAGGCATCGGCCGACAACACCGGCGCGGGCGCCGTCACCGTACGGGCGGCCACCAGCACCGGACGCTCCACCAGCCGGACCGTGACGCGGGCCCCCGCCCCCAGCCGGGCCGCCTCGTGCCCCGGCACGTCGGCCAGCACCTCGCCGCCCTCCAGCGACAGCCGCAGCCGCACCGAGGCCCCCCGGAAGGACGCGGCCAGCACCTCGGCGCGGCCGTCCGGGTCGGGCGTGACCCGGACGGCCTCGGGCCGGATCAGCACGTCCACGTCGGGCTCGGCGGGCGCCGGGCCGTCCACGGGAAGGAGCTGGCCGAGCACGGTGACGCCGTCCCCGGACAGCCGCCCGGCCAGGTGGTTCATGGCCCCGACGAACTCGGCGACGAACGGCGTGGCGGGCCGGTCGTAGACCTCGGCGGGCGGCCCGCACTGCTCCAGCCGTCCCTCGCGCAGCACCGCGACCCGGTCGGCGATCGACAGGGCCTCCTCCTGGTCGTGGGTGACGAAGACGGTGGTGATGCCGAGGTCGAGCTGCAACCGGCGGATCTCCTCGCGCAACGTCACCCGCACCTTGGCGTCGAGCGCCGACAGCGGCTCGTCGAGCAGCAGCACGCGCGGTTCGAGCGCGAGCGCGCGGGCCAGGGCGACGCGCTGCTGCTGGCCGCCGGAGAGCTGGTGCGGGAAACGGTCGGCGTGCGCGGGGAGACCGACGAGTTCGAGCAGCTCGGCGGCCCTGGCGTGCCGGACGGCCGCGGGCGCCTTGCGCACGCGCAGGCCGAAGGCCACGTTGTCGCGGGCGTTGAGGTTGGGGAAGAGCGAGTAGGACTGGAAGACCATCCCGGCGTCGCGCTTGTTGGCGGGCACGTTCGTGATGTCCTTGCCGTCCAGCAGCACCGCGCCGGAGTCGGGCCGCTCGAACCCGGCCACGCAGCGCAGCGCCGTCGTCTTGCCGCAGCCCGACGGCCCCAGCAGGGCGACGAACTCGCCGGGGGCGATGGTCAGGTCGAACCCGTCGAGCGCGACCGTCCTGCCGAACACCCGGCGCAGCCCGCGGAACTCCACCGCAGCGGTCATGATTTCTTCCTTCCACTGAAGACGGTGGAGACGGCGAGCAGCAACGCCCAGATCAGCAGCAGGCTGAGGATGGAGACCGCGACGGACAGCTGACCCTTGGAGCCGGAGACGGTCACGATCCAGACCGCGAACGGCTCGTAGCCGAGCAGGCTGGCCACCGTGTACTCGCCCAGCACCAGCGCGAGCGTCAGGAACGACGCGCTGGCCAGGGCCGAGCGCAGGTTCGGCACCACGACCCGCAGCAGCACGTGCGGCCAGGACGCGCCCAGGTTCCGGGCGGCCTCGACCAGCGTGCGCACGTCCATGGTGCGCAGCCCGGCGTCCAGCGAGCGGTAGACGAACGGCAGCACCAGCACGACGTAGGCGAGCACGAGCACGACGGGGAACCCCGGGTCCTGGATCGCGATCAGCGTGCCCCAGAACGGCGTCGGCGCCAGGATGTCGGCCCCGTCCCGCAACGACGTCGTCAGCCCGGCCACGAACGTGATCGGCGGCACCACCAGCGGCAGCGTGCACAGCACCTCCATCACCGGCCGCAGCCGCGGCGCGAACAGCCGTACGGCCAGCATCGCCGGCAGCGCCAGCAGCAGGACCAGCACGATCGTCGCGGCGGCCAGCGACAGCGACAGCAGCAGCGAGCGCGCGAAGCCCTCGGCCGTCAGCAGCTCGCCGTAGGCGGAGAACGACACCCCGGTGGCCGGGTTGTGCACCGTGTACCAGAGCGAGGCGCCGAGCGGGATCAGGAAGTAGGCCGCGGCCAGGGCGAACACCAGGCCGCGCCACCAGCGGGGCCGGGCGGGCGGTTTCGCCGCCGCCGCGGCGACGGGCTCCAGCCCGGTCAGCGCAGCCATCGGGAGCTCCTCCTCTGCAGCGGCAGGTAGATCGCCATCACCAGCCCGGCCACCACGATCATGTCCAGGCTGAGCGCCAGCGCGATGTTCTCGTAGCCGACCAGCACGTCACCGGTCAGCGCGCTGGCGATCTTCAGGGTGACCAGCGGCACGACGGTGCCCACCATGGCGTTGGCGGTCGCGTACGCCGAGAACGCCGACCCGAACAGCAGCACCACCCCGCCCAGCATCGCGGGCGCGAGCACCGGCAGCGCGACGAAGCGCCAGTAGTGCCAGGCGGTCGCGCCGCTGTTGGCGGCGGCCTCGCGCCACTGGGGCTTCAGCCCGTCCAGCGCGGGCGCCATGACCAGCACCATCAGCGGGATCGCGAAGTACAGGTAGACGATCGCCAGCCCCCAGAACGTGTACAACGACCCCGAGGGCAGCCCCACCAGGCCGCTGATCACGCCCGAGTTGCCCAGCGTGGCGATCCAGAAGAACGCCAGCGGCACCCCGCCGAAGTTGGCCAGCACGCCGGAGGCGGTCAGCACGGCCTCGCGCAGCAGCGTGAAGCGCGAGGTCACCACGGCGTAGGCGAGGAACGTGCCGAGGACGGCCCCGGCCAGCGCCACCACGGCCGACAGCTTGACGCTCCCGGCCATGGCGACGAGGTAACCGCCCTGCAGGCTCTGCGCGAGGTTGGCCAGGCTCGGCCGTCCCTGGACGGTGAAGGCCCCCGCGACCAGCGCGACCGCCGGGACCCCGAAGACGAGGGCGAAGAAGGCCAGCAGGGGCAGGGCGCCGGCCCAGCCCCTGGAACGCGGGCGGGTCATCCCGAGATCGCGGCGTCCCAGCCGCTGGCCAGCTTGGCCTTGGCCGCGTCGACCTGCTCGGGCGTGGGGAACTCGGGCGTGCCCTCGACCTGGGGCAGCTTCGCGGCCAGCGCCTTGTCCACCGTGCCGTCGGAGGTCATGGACGGCAGCAGCACCGGACGGGCGAAGCCCTTGAGGTAGAGGTTCTGGCCCTCGGCGCTGTAGAGGTACTCCTGCCACAGCCTGGCCGCCGCCGGGTGCGGGGCGTCCTTGTTGACGGCCTGGGCGTACATCTGGAAGTACTTGCCGTCGGTCGGCACGTTCACCTTCCAGTCGAGGCCCTTGGCGGCCATCTGGGGGGCGTAGGCGGCGTTGTTGTAGTCCCAGTCGATGCTGATCTGGGTCTCGCCCTTCTCGATGGTCGCCGGGGTCGTCTCGACCGGGTTGTAGTTGCCGGCGTCCTTGAGCTTCTTGAAGAAGTCGATGCCGGGCTGGATGTCGTCGAAGGAGCCGCCGCTGGCGATCGCGGCGGCGTACACGCCGGCGAAGGCCGAGCCGGACTTGGTCGGGTTGCCGTTCATCGCGACCTTGCCCTTGTACTCGGGCTTGAGCAGGTCGGCGTAGCTGGTCGGGCAGTTGGCGATCTTCTTGGCGTCGCAGCCGATCGAGACGTAGCCGCCGTAGTCGTTGGTCCAGAGCCCGGTCGGCTCCTTCTGACCCTCGGGGATCTTGTCGAACGACTGCACCTTGTACGGCGCGAACAGCCCTTCCTTGGCGCCGCTGATCGCGAACGACTGGCCGAGGTCGAGCACGTCGGGGGCGCGGTCCTGGCCCTTGCGGGTCTTGACGGCGTTGATCTCGTCCGCGCTGGCCGCGTCGGGCGTCTCGCTCTCGATCTTGATGCCGTACTTGGCCTCGAACGACTTGATGATCTCGCCGTAGTTGGCCCAGTCGGGCGGGAGCGCGATGACGTGGAGGTTGCCCTCCTTCTTGGCGGCCTCGACGAGCTTGTCGAAGCCGCCGAAGTCGGCGGCGGAGGCGGCGGTCGCCGCGTTCGCCCCGCCTTCGGCCGTCTTGGTGGTCTGCTGGCTGCTCGGGGCGGCGCCACACGCCGCGGTGACAACGGTA
>NZ_JBSFGJ010000645.1:0-4002 GCF_053596515.1 Nonomuraea sp. NPDC001684 | reverse complement strand
GCGCGGGCCAGGAGAGCCGCCCGCGCCGCGGCTTGGGCGTCGGGGGCCGGCGGCGCCGGGCGCGCCCAGTCCTCGCGCAGCCTTTCGAGGTCGTTCATGATCCGTCCCTTTCCAGTGCGGCTTGGATTCTGCTGCGGGCCCGGTGCAGTCGTGAGCGGGCCGTTCCGGCCGGGATGCCGAGCGCGCTGCCCGCTTCCTCCGAGGTCAGCTCCGCCCAGGCGACCAGGAGCAGCACGTCCCGATCGCGATCGGCGATCTCGGCGAGCGCCTCGGCCAGCCGGGACGTGCGGGCTCCCGCGTCGACGGCCCCGGCGACCTGATCGGCGTGGTCCTCCACGGGGCTGTCGGCGCCCGCCTTGGCCATGGCCCGGTACTGGCGTACTTCGGCGCGATGATGGCGGGCGATGAGGTTGGAGGCGATGCCGTGCAACCAGGGCCGCGCGTCGGCACGGGAGACGTCGTAGCCTGCCCGTTTGTCGAAGGCGATGAGGAACGTCTCCGCGGCGACGTCGTCGGCCAGGCCCGCGCCTAACCTGCGCGCGGCATAGCCGTGGATCTCGGGGTAGTAGCGGTCGAATATGGCGGCGAAGCGCTCCGGCTCCCGCCTGGACTGTTCGATGATCACGGCGTCCGCTGCTTGGGCCGGCAGCGCGCGTGACATCGAGGTCACCTCTCGATCCCTGGGTTCACACCGGTTCTTCACCGATCACGAGACAAGTGTTCACGACGTCCACTCACCACGGCCCGCAGGGAGCCGGAACTCATCGGCGGGGGCCGAGCCACCCCTGAGGGCCACGCCGCGGCCGGTGTGGTGGGTGCCGTTCAGGCGTCGAGCGCGGCCCGGGCCCGGCGGGTGACGTCGGCCGGGGCCGCGGCGATGACGTCGTCGAGCGCGTCCATGGAGGTCTGGAGGTCGCTGATGGCCTGGGCGATGCGGGCGCGCTCCCGGTGGAGGTCGGCGACCAGGTCCGAGCAGGTGGGGACGAGGCGGTCGCCGGCGTCCCGCAGGCACGGCAGGACCGTCATGATCGTCGAGGTGTTCAGGCCGGCGGCCAGCAGGCTGCGGATGCGGCGGACGACGGCGACGTCCTCCTCGACGTATTCCCGGTAGCCGCTGGGGCGCCGCTGCGGGTGGAGCAGACCTTGTTCCCCGTAGTAGCGGAGCAGGTGCACGGCCACGCCGGTCCGCCGGGACAGCTCACCGATGCGCACGACGACACCCCGCTCGCCTTGACTCTCATATCAATGTGAGACTTTAGCGTCTACGGCATGAAGATGGACAAGGGTTTCGCGACGCTCGCGGCATTGTGCTCAAGCGTCTTCGTCGTGGGCACCTCGGAGTACCTGATCGCCGGGTTGCTGCCCCAGGTCGGAGCTGATCTCGACGTCTCCGTGGGAACCGCCGGACAGGCGGTGACCGCCTATGCGCTCGGAGTGGTGGCCGGAGGGCCGCTCATGGCCCTGCTGACCTCGCGTCTGCCGCGCAAGGGGCTCGCCGTCGGGCTGATGCTGCTGTTCGCGGCGGGCAGCGCGATCAGCGCGGCGGCGCCGTCGTTCGGCCTGCTCCTGGCAGGCCGCGTGGTGTCCTCGCTCAGCCACGCCGCCTTCCTGGCTCTGGCGCTGGTGACGGCGACCCGGGTGGTCCCGGCCGAGCGGACGGGCTCGGCCATCGCCACCGTGGCCTCCGGCTTCACCGTGGCCACGCTCCTCGGGGTGCCCCTGGGGGCACTGCTCGGGGAGAGCGCCGGTTGGCGGGCTCCCTTCGCCGTGCTGACCGTGCTGTCCCTGGTGGGCGCCATGCTTCTGGCCGCCGTCCTGCCCCGGCAGGAGGCGCCGTCCACGCGACTGCGTGACGAGGTACGCGTGGTGACGCGCCGGCCGGTCCTGCTCGCCATCGCCACCACCGCGGTGGGCTTCTCCGGGGTCGCCACGGTGTTCACCTACATCGCCCCGCTGCTGATCCGCGTCTCCGGCTTCTCCGCCGCGGCGGTCTCCGGTCTGCTGCTCGCCTACGGCGCGGGCAGTTTCATCGGCAACCTCACTGCCGGACGGCTGACCGACAAGTCGATGAGCGCCACCGTACGGGGGGTCTTCGGCGGGCTGGCGGGGACGCTCCTGCTGGTCCCGTTCGCCGTGGTGTGGCAGCCTGCCGCCGTGGCCGCGGTCCTGGTGCTCGGCCTGCTGGCCACCGCGACCATCGCCCCGCTCCAGGGACTGATCCTGCACCACGCGGGCGCCGCCCCGAACCTGGCGGTCTCCGCCAACGTCGGCGCCTTCAACCTCGGGGCCGCGGCCGGCTCGGTCATCGGCGGCGCGATCGTCGCCGCCGGCGCCCTGCGGTGGACCGGCCTGGCGGGCGCGGCACTGAGCCTGATCGGACTGGCCCTCACCTACCTCGTCCTGCCCCGGCCACGGACGTCACCGAAGACCGCCGAACACCAGGCCCCGATCGCCGTCTGACTCCCCGCCCACCCGCCGCGCCGCGCCGACGGCCGTCCAGAGGACCAGGTGAGAGCGTTCCTGCAAAGCTCGCCGCAGGACGGGCGGCACCCCCGGTACTGTCGGACGGTGCTCATCGGCTCACCGAACACCGTCCTGATCGTCATTCGAGGCAACTCCGGATCCGGCAAGTCCACCGTGGCCCGCACCGTGCGGGAAACGTATGACCAGCGCGGCATGGCCCTCATCGGTCAGGACGTCGTACGCCGGGAGATCCTCCGCGAGCGCGACAAGGCGGACGGCGTGAACATCGGGCTGCTCGACGTGATGTGCCAGCGCACCCAGTTCAGCTTCGACGACATGCGGCGGTGGTACCTCGAACAGGACGTCCTGCCCGGCGCGACGGAGACGATCATCGACGAGAGCAGCACCCTGGCCCGGACCGTCGGGCTGATTCTCCAGAACGCGGGCCTCGTGACAGGCGAAGCGACACGCCTGTGAGCAGTTGGACCACCGTCGACGGTCCCTCCCGACAGGGCGCGATCTCCATCAGCCGCTGAGGGCGCCGGACGGCCTTCTGCGGGTGGGGAGTTTGGCAGTCTTGGTGCTATGTATCCCGCTTCTGCACTTGGCGAGTTCCTGCGGTCCCGACGGGCCCGGCTGCGTCCCGAGGACGTGGGCCTGAGCTCGGGAGTCAGGCATCGGCGCGTGGCGGGGCTGCGCAGGGAGGAGCTGGCGCCGCTGGCCGGAGTCAGCGTCGGCTACTACACCCGCCTGGAGCAGGGGCAGAGCCCCAACGTCTCGGACGACGTCCTGGACGCAGTCGCCCGCGTCCTGCGGCTGGACGACGACGAGCTGGCCCACCTGCACCGGCTGGCCAGGGCCGCCCGGGCCGGGGCGAGGGCCAAGCCCGAGCAGCTGCGTCCCGGCATCAGGCTGATGGTGGACGCCTTCACCGACCGGCCCGCGATCGCGGTCGGCCGGCGGGGCGACATCCTGGCCTGGAACCGTCCGGCGCACGCGCTGCTCGCCCCGCACTGGCCCTTCGACGGGGCGGAGAAGCCGAACTTCGTCCGCCTCGACTTCCTGGAGCTGGACTTCTCCCGCGGGCTGTACGCCGACTGGGCGCAGAAGGCCCGCGACGACATCGCCTACCTGGAGGGCTCCCTGAGCCGCTTCCCCACCGACGAAGGGCTGAAGGCGCTGGTCGACGAGCTGCTGGCGCTCAGCCCTGAGTTCCGTGCGATGTGGACCGAGCACCCGGTGAGCAACTGCGCCTCCATCTCGCGCGACTATCGCCATCCAGAAGTGGGCGTCATGACCCTCACCGCCGAGCTCCTGCGCACGCCCGACGACGAGGGGCAGGGCGTGACGGTCTTCCAGGCCGAGGCGGGTTCGCCGTCGGAGGAACGGCTGCGGCGGCTGGCCGAGCTGGCCGCCGCCGTCTCACCGTAGGGCCTCGGGGGCGGGTCACGCGGCCTCGTTGGCGGCGCAGGAGGGCGCCGCCGACGAGGGCGCCGGCCAGCGCCACCGCGCCGGCCACCAGGAAGGCGGCGTGCAGGC
>NZ_JBSFGJ010000644.1:0-4005 GCF_053596515.1 Nonomuraea sp. NPDC001684 | reverse complement strand
GCGTGGACGACACGACGGCGGCCTGGACGCCGTCTGGCGGCGTGGTGAGCGTGGTGTCCACGGTCCAGGTGCGGGTCCGGCTCATGGCGGTCCGGATCGCCGGGTCCCGGACGAACTCCGTGGGGTCGGCGACCGTGGCCGTGACCGTGTGCGTGCCCGCGGCCAGGCCCAGCGTGCGCAGGTCGAGGACGTCGGCGTCGCCGGGCAGGTTCTTGCCGTCCACGGCCCAGGTGGTGGTCAGCGAGTGCCCCACCGGGCGCATCGGCTCGACCCAGAGCACCCGGTCGGCCCCGACGGGCGCGGCGGTGGGCGTGGAGTCCTGGATCAGCGTGGTCTTGGCGGTGATGCGCTGGGTCATGACCTCGCGGCTGACCTGGTCGAAGTAGTAGCCGAGGGTCTTCATCATGGAGTGCCTGCTCGGCCGCCACACGCCGCTCGTGTAGTACAGGCCGCCCTCGTAGCGGGCGATCGGGCCGCCGGACTCGCTGTCCTCGCCCAGCCACCGCCACCACTTCCGGCGCTGGTCGAGCATCTGCTGCTCGGTCAGCAGGCTGTGGTGCGCGCTGGAGGGCTCGGAGCCGCCGTAGGTCCCGCCGGGGACGCCGCGCTGGTAGTAGTCGTACTCGTCCTGCAGGCCGCCCAGGGAGTGGCCGAGCTCGTGCGGGCTGATCAGGGCGGACATGGAGTTGCTGCCCGAGGCGGTGGCGTAGCTGCCGCCCGCGCCGCCGTAGGTGCCGCTGTTGGCCAGGGCGAGGATCTGCCGGTTGCCCGACGTCGTCCCGGTGACCAGGTTCGCGAACCGGGTGGCGGCGGAGTTGTCCATGGTGATCAGTCGCTGCACGCTGCCGGGGTTGCAGCCGCCCCAGAAGCCCATGCTCAGCGGGGTGGTACGGCGGGGCGCGTCCAGGCCGGGGTCGCAGCTCACGCCGGACTCGCCCGAGACGATGTCGATCCGGTAGACGTTGATGTAGTCGCGGTAGGTCTTGAACGGCTCGATCGACCACATCACGTTGAGGTGCCGGTCCACGTCGGCCCGGAACTTCGCCTGCTCGGCCTCGGTGTAGCCGTCGCCCATGACGATCAGGTTGAACCGCTTGGCCGGGGCGCCGGTGACCTGGACCGGCACGACCGTGGCCGCGCCGGGCCCGTCGGCGGCCGCCGACGCATGGGCGGATGGGACATATAGGACGGCGGCGGCCAGTACCAGGGCCGCGAATCTACGCATGTCATGCACTATCGGCCCGATGGATCCGGCAGTCTCATCCCATAAGGGCATAACTCCGGAGTGATAGCTTCTGCGGGATGCAGCTCGAACTGAGACATCTCAGGACGCTGCGCGCCATCGCCGACCACGGCAGTGTGACCAGGGCCGCGGCGGCGCTCGGCGTCTCCCAGCCCGCGCTCACCGCCCAGCTCGGCCGGATCGAGCGCCTGCTCGGCGGGGCGGTCTTCACCCGCGACCACCGCGGCGTGGCGGCCACCGCGTTCGGGGAGTTCGTGCTGGCCAGGGCGCGGGTGGTGCTCGCCGGGGTGGACGACCTGCTGGCGGCGGGGCCGTACGAGCTGGCCGGGCAGGCGATCCGGGTGGGCGGCTTCGAGAACCCCGTCGTGGTGCCCCTCGTCGCGAACCTGGCGGGCGCGCTGCCCGAGGCCCGGATCACGCTGCAGACCGAGCACTACGTCCGGGTGCTGGTGGACATGGTGGCCAACGGGCGGCTCGACGTGGCGCTGGTGGCCGACTACCCCGACCACGAGCTGCGGCTCGGCCCGGCCATGGGGATGGGCGTGGTGGCGGTCGAGCCGGTGTTCGTGGCGCTGCCCGCCGCCCATCCGCTGGCCGGGCGTGCCGAGGTGGAGCTGGCCGAGCTGGCGGGCGAGCCGTGGGTGCTGCCGCCGCCCGACGGGATGGGCTGGCCGGAGCACCTGCTGGAGGCGTGCCGGCGGGCCGGGTTCACGCCGCGCGGGCGGTACCAGCTCGTGGAGGCCGGGGTGCGGCGGGAGCTGATCGCGGCCGGGCACGCGGTGTCGGCCTGCCAGGCGCTCTACGACCCGGGCGAGCGGGTGTCGGTGCTGCCGCTGCGCGGGAACCCGCTGTGGATGCGTCAGGTGCTCATCTGGCGGTCGTCGTTCGCCGCGCACGCGCCGGCGCTGCTGGAGAGCGCCCGGGCGGCCCACGCCGCCGTGGCGGCCCGCAGCCCGGTCTACACCGCCTGGACCGCCCGCTACGGCCGCCCGCCCCTGCCCTCCTGACCCCACCCCTCCCATCGCCGCTCCGGCACGCCGGAGGGGCGCGGGGGCTTGCTCATTTCCGGGGACGTGACACAATCTCATTGGGTGATGAATTATGACTTGTGTGATAGCCGGAGGCGGTCCCGCCGGGGCCGTGCTCGGACTGCTGCTGGCCAGGGCCGGCGTCGAGGTCACGCTGCTGGAGAAGCACGCCGACTTCCTGCGTGACTTCCGCGGCGACACGATCCACCCCTCCACCCTGCGCGTGCTGGCCGAGCTCGGCCTGGCGGAGGACTTCCTGAAGCTGCCCCACCGCAAGGCCCACGAGCTGCGGCTGGTGACCGACACCGGCGACATCAGGCTCGCCAGCCTGCGCGGCCTGCCGGGCGGCTACGACTACATCGCGTTCGTGCCCCAGTGGGACTTCCTCAAGCTGGTCACCACGGCCGCGAGCGCGTACCCGAACTTCCGGCTGCTGATGAACGCCGAGGCCCACGACCTGATCCGCGAGGGCGGGGCCGTGCGCGGGGTGCGTTACCGCGACCCGTCCGGCGAGCACGAGCTGCGGGCCACGCTGACCGTGGCGGCCGACGGGCGGCACTCGGCGCTGCGCGCCCGCGCCGGCCTGGTCCCGCAGGACCTGCACGCGCCGATGGACGTGGTCTGGTTCCGCCTGCCCCGGCACGACGACGACCCCGACGACACGTTCCTGCGCATCTCCAGCGGCCACATGATGGTCGCCATCAACCGGGAGACCTACTGGCAGCTCGCCTACCTGATCCCCAAGGGCGGCTTCGGGCGGCTGACCGGGCAGGGCATCGACGCCCTCAGGCGCCCGGTGGCCACGCTGCTGCCGTACCTGGCCGACCGGGTCGGGCAGATCGAGGGCTTCGACGACGTCAGCGTGCTCACGGTCGCGCTCAACCGGCTGCGCCGCTGGCACCGCCCGGGGTTCCTGTGCATCGGGGACGCCGCGCACGCCATGTCGCCGGTGTTCGGGGTGGGCATCAACCTGGCCGTCCAGGACGCGGTGGCCGCCGCCAACCTGCTGGCCGCGCCGCTCGCCGCGGGCCTGCCGATCCCGGAGTCCGTCCTGCACCGGCTGCAACGACGGCGCATGCTGCCCACGCGGGTCACCCAGGCGGCCCAGCGCCTGGTGCAGAACCAGGTGATCACACCGGCGCTGGGGCGGCGGTTCGACGCGTCCAGGATGCCGCGTGACCTCACCAGAATTCCGCTGTTCAACCGGCTGCCGCGGCGTTTCATCGGCCTCGGGGTGCTGCCTGAGCATGTGAAGTCTCCCGAAAGCTGATAAATGCATTCTCACAACGTGGACAAGAGGGTCGGTGGGGCCGGGTCAGTGGAATACCCTCGTATCTCGTGAGCAGCAATCTCGTGGATCTCGATTCCTGGCGAGCCCTCCCCGCGGCCCAGCAGCCCGACTGGCCCGATCGCGGTGAGCTCGACAAGGTCGTCGCCGAGCTCGGCGGCCTGCCCCCGCTCGTCTTCGCCGGCGAGTGCGACCAGCTCAAGAGGCAGCTGGCGGCCGTCTCGCGCGGAGAGGCGTTCGTCCTGCAGGGCGGCGACTGCGCCGAGACCTTCTCCGGCGCGACCGCCGACAACGTGCGCAACAAGCTCAAGACGTTGCTGCAGATGGCGATCGTGCTGACCTACGCGGCGAAGGTGCCGGTCGTGAAGATCGGCCGGGTGGCGGGCCAGTTCGCCAAGCCGCGGTCGAAGGGCACCGAGATCCGCGACGGCGTGGAGCTGCCGGCC
>NZ_JBSFGJ010000643.1:0-4013 GCF_053596515.1 Nonomuraea sp. NPDC001684 | reverse complement strand
CTCCGCGGCCGAGCCGAGCCGCGGGGCGCGGGTGGTCTCCAGGGCGATGCGCAGGATGTGCTCGCGCGCCGACTCGTACGTCTTGAGCAGGTCCTCCGGCGTCTCCAGGCCGGCCTCCACCAGCAGCCGCGCGGTGCGGACGAGCGGGTCGCGCTCCATGTCGGCCCGCAGCTCCCGCTGGGTGCGGTAGGCCGACTCGACGTCGGACCCGGCGTGCCCCATCAGCCGCACGGTGGACAGGTGCAGGAACGCGGGCGAGCGGTTGGCGCGGACGTGCTGGACGGCGAGCGTGGCGGCGTCGTAGGCGTCGGCCAGGTCGCAGCCGTCGGCGGCGAAGTAGGCGATGCCCGGCCGCCGCGCCGCCGCCTCCACCCAGCCCTTGGGGGTGCGGACGCTGATGCCGATGCCGTTGTCCTCGCACACGAACAGGATGGGCAGCGGCTGCCCCTGGAAGGTGGCGTAGGAGGCGGTGTTGAGCCCGGTCAGGGCGCTGGCGTGGTTGATCGAGGCGTCGCCGAAGCTGCACACGGCGATGGCGTCGGGCGGCCAGGCCGACCGGTCGCCGAGCGCGGCGGCCCGTTCGATGGCGAAGGCCACGCCCACGGCGCGCGGCAGATGGCTGGCGATCGTCGAGGTCTGCGGGATGACGGCCAGGTGGGGGTGGCCGAAGACCTTGTGCCGGCCGCCCGCGATCGGCTCGTCGGCCGCCGCGGTGAGGCCCATCAGCACGTCGCGAAGGCCCTGCTCGGGCAGCCGGCCGGCCTGCTCGGACCTGGTCAGGTAGAAGGCGCCGGACCGGTAGTGGAGCAGCGCCGGGTCGCTCGCCCTGGCCGCGGCGGCGACCGCCGCGTTGCCTTCGTGGCCGGCCGACCCGATCGTGTAGAAGCCCTCGTTCTGCTCGCGGAGCCAGCGGGCGGCGATGTCGAGCAGGCGGCTGTCGAGCTGGCGCTGGAACAGGGTCCGGCACCGGTCGCCGGTGAGCGACGTGCCCTCGCGCACCGGGCCGCCGGGATCTCGGGCGGGGCCTGACTTCAGCGCCTCAACGGATTGGATGAAATGTGTCTCAACAGTGTCGCGCGCCACACCCTGATTATGTCCGTCATCGCCGCCGCCGTCTGCCGGAGTGCATGACAGATTGTGGTCCGGTCCGTTTAACCCTGATCCAGGACCGTTTGCAGATATCTACGGCATTTCGGGGGTTTTCGCACCGCGTGAATCGCCGTCGGTCAGTTAGTGATTGTTAACGCTGGCCTCGATCGCGGCGCGGGCCATCGTGTGCAGCAGGGGGCGCATGTCGTGCGGGGGCAGCTCGCCCGCGCTGTGGGGCGTCGAGTTGAGCAGGCCGAAGACCGCGTGCGTGGCCGCGCGCAGCCGGGCCGGCGGGCACGCCGGGTGCAGCTCGGCCAGCACGGTCACCCACTCCTCGACGTAGAGGCGCTGCAGCCGCCTGATCCTGCGCCGCTCCGGCTCGGGCACGTTGCCCAGCTCGCGGTCGTGCACGGTGATCAGCGCCGGCTGGTCGAGCGCGAACGTGATCTGCACGTTGAGCAGCGCGTCGAGCGTCTCGGCCGGGCCGTCCGAGGAGGTCGCCACCGCCACCGCCGACTCCCGCAGCCGCGAGCTGACGTCGAGCAGCATCTCGGCGAGCAGCGCCTCCTTGCCGCTGAAGTGCCGGTAGAGCGCGGGACCCGAGACGCCGACCGCGCCCCCGATGTCCTCGATGGAGACCCCGTGGAAACCGCGGGCGGCGAACAGCCGGGCGGCCGCGGCGAGGATCTCCATGCGCCTTCTGCCGCGCTCGCGGGTAGGTGGGGAGGCAGTGGTCACGTCTCACATGCTAGACGATTACGTTAATGATGACTAACATCTCGGCCATGACGAGAGGGGACTCATGAGCGACTGGCCGGTGCTGAAGTCGGCCGTGGAGCCCGGGAGCGAGGCGTACAAACGCAACGCCGAGCTCAACGAGCGGCTGGCCGCCGAGCTGCTCGAACGGCTGGCCGCGGCGGCGCTCGGCGGTCCCGAGCGGTCGCGGCAGCGCCACGTCGAGCGGGGCAAGCTGCTGCCGCGCGACCGCGTCGACGGGCTGCTCGACCCGGGTTCCCGCTTCCTGGAGCTGTCGCCGCTGGCGGCCGGCGGCCTCTACGACGACCAGGCGCCCGCCGCCGGGATCATCACCGGCGTCGGCAGGGTGGCCGGGCGCGAGTGCGTGGTCGTGGCCAACGACGCGACCGTCAAGGGCGGCACGTACTACCCGATGACCGTCAAGAAGCACCTGCGCGCGCAGGAGGTGGCCCTGCACAACCACCTGCCCTGCGTCTACCTGGTCGACTCCGGCGGCGCGTTCCTGCCCAGGCAGGACGAGGTCTTCCCCGACCGGGAGCACTTCGGGCGCATCTTCTACAACCAGGCGACCATGTCGGCCCGCGGCATCCCGCAGATCGCCGCCGTGCTCGGCTCGTGCACCGCCGGCGGCGCGTACGTGCCGGCCATGAGCGACGAGGCGGTCATCGTCCGCGGCCAGGGCACGATCTTCCTGGGCGGTCCGCCCCTGGTGAAGGCGGCCACCGGCGAGGAGGTCACGGCCGAGGAGCTGGGCGGCGGCGACCTGCACTCCCGGGTCAGCGGCGTCACCGACCACCTGGCCGAGGACGACGCCCACGCCCTGGCCATCGTCCGCGACATCGTCTCGACGCTGGCCCCCCGGGCCCCCCGTCCCTGGGACACGGTCGCGCCCGAGGAGCCGCGGCACGACCCGCGCGACCTCTACGGCCTCGTCCCGGCCGACACCCGCCAGCCCTACGACGTGCGCGAGGTCATCGCCCGGCTGGTGGACGGCTCGCGCTTCCTGGAGTTCAAGGCCGAGTACGGCTCCACCCTCGTCACCGGCTTCGCCCACCTGCACGGCCACCCGGTGGGCATCGTGGCCAACAACGGCATCCTGTTCAGCGAGTCGGCGATGAAGGGCGCGCACTTCATCGAGCTGTGCGACCAGCGCCGCATCCCCCTGGTGTTCCTGCAGAACATCAGCGGGTTCATGGTCGGCAAGGCGTACGAGGCGGGCGGCATCGCCAAGCACGGCGCCAAGATGGTCACGGCCGTGTCGTGCGCGCGGGTGCCCAAGTTCACGGTGGTGATCGGCGGCTCGTTCGGGGCGGGCAACTACGCCATGGCCGGACGCGCGTACTCGCCCAGGTTCCTGTGGATGTGGCCCAATGCCCGCATCTCCGTCATGGGCGGCGAGCAGGCGGCGAACGTGCTGACCACGGTCGGCAACGCCGACCCCGACGCCATCCGCGCCCAGTACGAGCACCAGGGCAACCCCTACTACTCCACCGCCCGGCTCTGGGACGACGGCGTGATCGACCCGCTCGACACCCGCACCGTCCTCGGCCTGGCCCTGTCCGCGGCGGCCAACGCGCCGCTCGAACCCGCCGGCTACGGCGTCTTCCGGATGTGATCATGTTCTTCGACCGTGTTCTCATCGCCAACCGGGGCGAGATCGCCGTCCGGGTCGTCCGGACGCTGCGCGCGCTCGGCATCGAGTCGGTGGCGGTGTTCACGCCGCCGGACGCGGGCGCCAGGCACGCCCGCGAAGCAGACATCGCCCTCGAAGTCTCGAAATATCTGGACATCGAGGCGATTGTCGAGGCGGCGCTCGCCTCCGGCGCGCAGGCCGTGCATCCCGGCTACGGCTTCCTGGCCGAGAACGCCGCGTTCGCGCGGCGCTGCGCCGAGGCCGGGCTCGTCTTCGTCGGCCCGTCCCCCGAGGCCATCGACGCCATGGGCGACAAGATCCGCGCCAAGGCCACCGTGTCGGCGGCCGGGGTGCCGGTCGTCCCCGGCGGGGCCGAGCCGGGCGACGACCTGGCGCAGTGGGCCGATTTCCCGGCGCTGATCAAGCCGTCCGCGGGCGGCGGCGGCAAGGGCATGGTGCTGGTGCGCTCGGCCGCCGAGCTGCCCGACGCGCTGGAGTCGGCCCGCCGTACGGCGCGGGCGGCGTTCGGCGACGG
>NZ_JBSFGJ010000642.1:0-4041 GCF_053596515.1 Nonomuraea sp. NPDC001684 | reverse complement strand
CGTCGGCGTGTTCGGCCGCCTGACGGGCGATCTCCTCGCTGGACAGGGCCGGGTGGCCGAGTTCGGTGGCGGCGTCGACGGTGAAGACCACCGCGGCCATGTTCCGCTGCCGGTAGTAGGCGGCGACGCGGTCGATGGTCGGGGTGCGGTCCTGACCGGCTTTGAAGTACTTCGCCGAGGCCGCCATCAGCTCGGCGTCGAGGGACAGGCGGCCGTGGTGGTCGGCCTCGATGTGGGCGTGGACGTCCAGGGCCACGATGGCGTCCGGGTCGATGCGCGGGGTGTAGGTCATCGTTCCTTCTCGGTGTGTCAGGGAAGGTCGTGGCGCCGGCGCTTGGCCTGCAGCAGGCCGACGAGCAGCGCGTCGCGGTCGGCCGCCATGGCTTCCTGGTCGATGCCGTCGAGCTCGGCGCGCACGCCGTCGACGAGCAGGCCGGCGAGTTCGGGGGTGAGCCGCGGCGCGCCGAGGTCGTCCATCCAGGTCTGGGCGGGCGGGCCGAGGTGGCGCAGGGTGTGCGCCATCCCGCCGGAGCCGCCCGAAAGGTGCTGGTTGACCAGCGGGCCAAGCAGGGCCCACCGCAGGCCGGGGCCGTGCGCGATGGCGGCGTCGATGTCGGCGACGCTCGCGACTCCCCGCTCCACCAGCGAGTACGCCTCCCGCCACAGGGCGGCCTGAAGCCGGTTGGCGAGGTGCCCGGGAACCTCACGGCGCACGAGCACCGGCCGCTTGCCGAGGGAGCGGTAGAAGTCCATCGTCCGCCGGGTGATGTCGGGGCCGGTGCGCTCGCCGGGCACGACTTCCACCAGCGGGATCAGGTGGGCGGGGTGGAAGGGATGTCCGACGAGCACCCTTTCGGGATGCGCGGGACACATCTCCTGAAGGTGGCTGGGCATCAGGCCCGACGAACTGCTGGCGATCGGCGCACTCGGCGGGGCCGCCTCGTCCAGCGTGGCCAGCAGTGCCCGCTTGAGGTCGGCGCGCTCCGGCCCGCTCTCCTGGACGAACCGCGCTCCGGCGACGGCGTCACCGCAGGTCGCGGTGAAGGTGAGCCGGTCGCGGGAGGCGCCGTCGGCCAGGCCGAGCCGGGTGAGCGCGGGCCAGGCCAGGTCGAGCGCGGCCCGCAACCGTTCCTCGGCGTCCGGAGCGGGGTCGAAGGCGGTGACGTCGAAGCCGCGGGCGAGGAACAGCGCCGCCCATCCGGCGCCGATGACGCCCGTGCCGATGACGGCGACCGGCTGGTCCGCCGGGCTCGTCACGCCCGCCTCGCACGGTCGCGGGCGATGGCGGTGAACGCGTCGAGCGCCGCCGGGTCCATGAGGGAGCCGGCCGAGGCGACCTCGTCAGGGGCGGCGCCCAGCAGGATCTTCTTGACGGGGACTTCCAGCTTCTTGCCGGTTCGCCCGTAGGGCATCGCGGGGACGGCCAGGAGGGCGTCGGGCACGTGCCGCGGGGACAGGGTGGCGCGGATGCGCGCGATCAGGCGGGCGCGTAACGGCTCGTCCAGGACGAACCCGTCGGCCAGGGTGACGAACAGGATCAGTTCCCCCATGTCGCCCTCCTTGCTCTCCAGGTGGACGACGAGGCTGTCGGTGACCTCTTCGACGTCCTGCAAGGCCCGGTAGAACTCGGCGGTGCCCAGCCGGACGCCGCCGCGGTTGAGCGTGGCATCCGATCGGCCGGTGATGACGCAGGAGCCGTGGGAGGAGAAACGGCACCAGTCGCCGAAGCGGAAGACGCCGGGATAACGGCTGAAGTAGGTCTCGCGCATCCGGCGGCCGTCGTCGTCGCCCCACAGGCGTACCGGCATCGAGGGCATCGGCGCGGCGATGACGAGCTCGCCGACGCCGCCGATCACCACGTTGCCGTGCTCGTCGAACGCCTTGGCGTCCACACCGAGGCTCGGCCCGGACATCTCCCCCTCCCACACGGGCTGCAACGGCGATCCCTGGACGAGGCCGGTGCACACGTCGGTGCCGCCGCTGCCGACGTTCAGCAGGACGGCGGGGCCGAGCTGTTCGGCCGCCCACCGGAAGCCCTCGGCGGGGAAGGGGCTGCCGGCCACGCCGATCTGCCGCAGCCGGGACAGGTCGAACTCCTCGCCGGGCCGCACCCCTTCCTTGCGGCAGGCCATCAGGTAGCCGGGGCTGGCGCCCATGAGGGTGGCGCCGGTCTCCTGCGCGAGCCGCCACTGCGCGCGCAGGTCGGGGTGGAGCGGGTTGCCGTCGATCATCACGATCGAGGAGCGCACGAGCAGCGCGGAGACCAGCGTGTTCCACATCATCCACGCCGTCGTGGTGAACCACAGCAGCCGGTCGCCGGGGCCCAGGTCCCAATGGAAGGCGTGGTTCTTCAGGTGCTCCAGCAGGATGCCGCCGTGGCCGTGCACGATGGCCTTCGGCTTGCCGGTGGTGCCGGAGGAGAACAGCACGTACAGGGGGTGGTCGAAGGGCACCGGCTCGAACCGCAGCGCCTGGTCCGTGGGCGCGGCGAGCTCCGTCCAGGCCAGGGCGCCGGGGAGGTCGAGCTCGCCGTACGGGACGTGCACGACGTGCTCCAGCGAGGGCATGCCGTCCCGGATCGCCTGGACCTGCTCGCGCCGGTCGATCCTCTTGTCCCCGTAGGTGTAGCCCGCCACCGCGAGCAGGACGGCCGGCTCGATCTGGCCGAACCGGTCCACCACGGCGGGGGCGGCGAACTCCGGGGCGCAGCTCGCCCAGATGCCGCCGAGGCTCGCCGTGGCCAGGAACGCGATCAGCGTCTCCGGGCAGTTGGGCAGGTAGGCGACCACCCGGGTGCCGCGCCGCACCCCGAGCCGCCGCAGGCCGGCCCGTACGCGCCGGACCTGCTCGGCGAGTTCGGCGAAGGTGAGCTCGACGCGCGGCCGGGTCTGGGAGTGGCCGACGACCGCGACCTGGCCGGCGTCCTCGGGCGTGCCGAGGCAGTGCTCGGCGTAGTTCAGGGTCGCTCCCGGGAACCAGCGGGCGCCGGGCATGGCCGGTTCGGCCAGGACGCTGTCGTAGGGCGTGTGGGCCTTGACCTCGAAGTAGGCCCACACGGCCGCCCAGAAGTCCTCGACGCCGGTGACCGACCAGTGCCGCAGCTCCTCCCACGTCTCCACGGTCACGCCGCGCTCGCGGGCGAGCCAGCCGATGAAGCCGGTGGCGTGCGCTCTGGCGATCTGCTCGGGGCCGGGGACGTACAGCGGCTCCGCCGGGGGGAGGGGGGCGCTCATCGGGCGGCTCCCGGACGGCCGACCTTGGCGGCCCGGCCGTCGAGGAAGTCCCGTATCCGGGCCTTGGCCTCCGGGCTGCTCTGCGCCACGGCCGACATGAGCGATTCCAGCAGCAGCCCGGTCTCGGCGTCGGCGTCCGCGATGCGCGGCAGGGCGTGCAGGACGGCGTAGTTGGCGATCGGCGGGTTCCCGATGACCTGCTCGGCCAGGGCAAGGGCCTTGGTGATCCCGTCGCCTTCGGCCACCCGGTAGTCGACCAGGCCGCGGGCCTCGCCTTCCGCGGCCGTCAGGACCCTTCCGGTGAGCATCATGTCGATCATCGGCTGGGCGCCGATCAGCCGGGAGACCCGGACCGAGGCGCCGCCGCCCACGAAGAGCCCCCGGCTGCCCTCGGGGAAGGCGAAGAACGCCGACTCCTCGGCGACGCGCAGGTGCGCGGCCGCCGCCAGTTCCAGGCCGCCGCCGATGACGGCGCCCTTCAGGACCGCGATCACCGGCAGGGCGCCGTGGTCGATCCGGCCCATCGCCTCGTGCCAGCCGCGCGAGTGGTGCAGGCCGCCGGCGGCGTCTCGTACGGTGAGCTCGCCGAGGTCGAGCCCGGCGGAGAAGTGCGCGCCCTCGGCGGCGATCACCGCGGCCCCGGCCCACGCGGGCGGGGCGGCGAAGAAGGCGCCGAGCCCGGCGATCGTGGCGTCGTCCAGCGCGTTGCGTTTGGCCGGCCGGTTCAACGACAGCACCGCGACGTCCCCACGGCGCTCCAGCGTCAGAGACGGGGGCAGGTCAGGGGAGGGAGGGATCACAAGCTCTC
>NZ_JBSFGJ010000641.1:0-4058 GCF_053596515.1 Nonomuraea sp. NPDC001684 | reverse complement strand
ACCCCCGGACCGGTGCCGAGGTCGGCCCGGACCACTCCGAGCGGGTCGACCAGCATGCTGCGGCCCACGCCGAACCCGTCCTTCGACTCCTCCGGGTTGGGCGCCTGGCCGACGGCGGCCGTCCACATCGTGTTCTCCAGGGCCCGTGCGCGGACCAGCGTGACCCAATGGTCCTCCTTCAGCGGGCCCGACCCCCAGGCGGCGATCACCGCGAACAGGTCGGCGCCCTTGTCGACCAGCGCCCTGGTCAGCTCGGGGAAGCGGATGTCGTAGCAGGTGACCAGCCCGACGCGCAGCCCGGCCAGCTCGACCACGGCCGGCTCGGCGCCCGGCGCCACCAGGTCGGACTCCTTGGAGCCGAAGGAGTCGAACAGGTGGATCTTCCGGTAGGCGGCCTTGATCCCGCCGTCGGGGCCGATCGCCACGGCCGTGTTGTGCACCTTCGCGCCGGCCGGGCCCTCGCCCGGCTCGAACACGCCGGCGATCACCGCCAGGCCGTGGGTCCGGGCCGCCTCCGCCAGCCCGGACACGAACGGCCCGTCGAGCGGCTCGGCCAGCTCGGTGACGCGCCTGCCGTAACGGGTGAGCGTGGCCTCGGGGAAGATCGCCAGGTCGGCCCCCTCGGCGCGGGCGAGCGCCTCCCTGGCCCTCTTGAGGTTGGTGGCCGGGTCAGGAGAGACCGGAATCTGGCAGAGGGCGATTGTGGTCACGGCCCGACTCTAACCGGTTGGGCACCAGTCGAAACCAGGTCAGGCACCGCCAGATCCACTCAAGTGGGCCGTACCGAAATCTGGTGAGCCACCAGCCGCTGAACAACGTCTGCGCCACCACGGTGGTCAGCGCCACCGCGAGCACCGGCCAGCGGGTGTCGCCGGTCTTCAGCGGGACCGTGCACAGCGCGATCACCGCCGTGCCGGTGACGTAGTTCGTCAGCGCCATCCGGCCCAGCGGCTCCAGCAGGGCCGAGGACCACGGCCGCAGCGCCAGCAGCAGCCCACTGGCGTACGCCGCCGCCCCCGACAGCGCGGCCACGCTGTAGACGGTCCAGTCGCCCGCCCCCGGCGCCTCCGCGACGCCCGCCCAGGTGACCGTCAGCACCAGGGAGGTCAGCGCCGAGGCCGCGAACACGGGGGCCAGCAGGCTCCGCGGCGGGCGCAGCCGCATCAGCCCCATGCCGACCAGGAACAGCCCGGGGATGAGCGACGGGCCCGCGCCGTGGAAGGTGGCCCAGACGGTCGCCGCGACGCCGAGCGCCAGCACCGGCAGGCCGCCCGGCAGGAACGAGGCCGGCAGCAGCACCACCAGGCCGTAGAGGGCGTAGTCGGTCAGCACCTCGCCCTCGTAGAAGGTGTGCTGGAGCAGGCCGAAGCAGGCCAGCCAGGCCAGCCGGCGGGCCAGCGCCCAGCGGCTTCCCGAACGGTCGAGGAACAGCACGAAGCTGATGCCGAACAGCAGCGAGAAGATCGGGTAGAAGCGGCTCTGGAACAGCGCCTCGATCGTGCGGTCGATGCCGGTGTAGGGCTCGTGGCTCGCGTGCTGCCAGGCGTTGACCAGCATGATGCCGCCCACCGCGAAGCCGCGGAGGGCGTCCAGCTCACGGATGCGCGTCACAGGAACCAGGTGAACCACCATACGAGGAATCCGGCGCCGGTGACCGCCGCCACGATGTGCGGCCACCGCCGTGCGTGGAACAGGGCCGCGACGCTCAGCACGGCCGAGGCCGCCGCGATCCACGTGTACAGGCCGCCGACCGGGGCGGGGACGCCGACGGCCAGGGCCGTCTCGTTCCTGCTCGCCATACCGTAGACGGCCTGGCCGGTCAGCCCGGCGAACGCCACGCCCGCCAGCCCCGCGAAGGCGGTCGCCGACCTGCCGCGCAGCGCTCCCGCGGCGAGCTGGACGAGCGAGACGAGCGCGAACAGCGCGAAGGGCGCGGCCAGCCAGGGCGCCTGCGAGATCCGGTACGGCGCGCCGGTGACGTGCGTGTCGGCGAGCCGGAGCGTGGGCCGCAGACCCGGGTCGGGCTCGCACGGCTTCGGCGACACGCCGCCGGGGGACTCGACGAACTCGGCGATGTGCTTCCTGGCGCACGCGCTGGTGAGGAAGACGGCGTGGCTGCCGCGGAACGTCTCGAACCGGGCGCCGGGGATGGCTTCGGCGGCGGGCCCGGCCGTCCTGACGGGGGTGGTGGGGTCCCGATCGCCGCCGACGACGTAGACGGGGGCCTTGGGGACGGCGTTCACGGGGGCGGATCTGGGAAGTTGCCACGCATCACACACCGCTTTGTCCGCGTTTACCGTGAAAAGTCGGGATTTGGTGGTGAAAGTGTTGAACGGCACCTCGTCCTGGCACTGCACCGCGTGGTACAGCCCGAACTCGTGCGACACCAGCCCCTCGCCCACCGCGTCGGCCAGCGGCCGCAGCAGCTCGTCGTGCCCCTCGGCCAGCCCGCCGACCAGCGCGGGCGCCACGGCCGACACGTCCGCCTCGTGCAGCGCCTCGGCCAGGACGGTGGCCACGTCGTCGCCGGACATCGTCGCCGTGAACGGCCGGCCGAGCAGCGGATCGGTGGTCGGCACCCGGGCGGGGGAGCGGTTGAGCCCGGCCACCACCCGGTCGAAGGCGTCGCCCACGCCGAGCGCGGCCACGGTGTCGCCCAGGTTGCGGTCGGCGTCGTCGTACCAGGCCACGGACTCGGGCAGGAACGAGTCCAGCACGACCGACCGCACGCCCTGCGGGTCGGCCGCGGCGACGTCGGCCATGACGCGGGTGGAGTAGCTGACGCCGAACAGGTTCCAGGAGGGGAATCCGAGCGCCTGGCGCAGGGCGACCACGTCGGCGGCGATCTCCTTGGTGTTGTAGCCGCGCAGGTCGACGCCCTGCTCCTGGAGGCGGGCGCGGCAGCGCCGGGCCGCCGCGCCCACGTCGGCGGGCGGTCTGCGCAGCCGTCCGAGCAGCGCCTCGGCCGTCTCGGGGCAGCCCAGCACCGGACGGGAGTACTTCCCGCCGCGCTGCTCGATCGTCACCACGTCGCGGTCGGGGAACATCTGGCTCAGGAACCCGGTGAGCTGCAGCGACGACGACGCCGGCCCGCCGCCCATGTAGACGATCGGATCGGGTTTGCGGCCGGCGGCCGTCGAGGTGTGCACGGCGTACCCGACCTTGATGGTCCGGCCCGGCGTGTCGCGGCGCTCGGGGACCAGCAGGAACCCGCAGACGGTGTGCTCCGGCACGGCGACCGGGCAGGGCGCGGACTCCACGGGAGGAGGCGTGGCAGGCGTGACGAGGGGAACGCTCAGGGCGAGGGCTAGCACGACCCGGATGATCACGAGACGAGACTAATAGTGTGGGGGCGTGACCGAACCACTTGTTTCCAGGATGCGCGCCTTCGGCACGACGATTTTCGCCGAGATGAGCGCGCTCGCCGTGCAGACCGGGTCCATCAACCTCGGACAGGGCTTCCCTGACACCGACGGCCCGGCCGCCATGCTCGACCGCGCCGTGCAGGCGATCACCTCGGGCGCCAACCAGTACCCGCCGGGGCCTGGGGTGCTGGAGCTCCGGCAGGCGGTCTCGGAGCACCGGATGGCCCACTACCGGCTCGACTACGACCCGGCGGCCGAGGTGCTGGTCACCGTGGGCGCCACCGAGGCCATCGCGGCGAGCGTGCTGGCGCTGTGCGAGCCGGGCGACGAGGTGATCGCGTTCGAGCCGTACTACGACTCCTACGCGGCCTCGATCGCGCTGGCCCAGGCCAGGCTCGCGGCGGTGACGCTGCGTCCGGTGGACGGCCGCTTCACCTTCGACCCCGACGAGCTGCGCGCCGCCGTCACGCCGCGTACCCGGGCGATCCTGGTCAACTCACCGCACAACCCGACGGGGACGGTCTTCACCAGGGACGAGCTGACGGTCATCGCCGAGCTGTGCCAGGAACACGGCCTGATCGCGATCACCGACGAGGTCTACGAGCACCTCACCTTCGACGGCGTCGAGCACGTCCCCAACGTCGGCCGCAACGTCCACATGCTGCGCATCCCGACGCTGCGCAGCGTGTTCCT
>NZ_JBSFGJ010000640.1:1002-4068 GCF_053596515.1 Nonomuraea sp. NPDC001684 | reverse complement strand
CGCCGAGATCTCCAACGGCGCCGAGATCTCCAACGGCGCCGAGATCTCCAACGGCGCCGAGATCTCCAACGGGACCGAGATCTCCAACGGGACCGCCACTTCGAACGGCGCTGGGGTCTCGAACGGCGCTGGGGCCTCGAACGGCGCCGGGACCTCCAACGGCGCCCCCACCCTTCGCGATGCCCTGAAGGGCACCGGCGGAGCCGCCCGCGCCCGGCAAGGGACGATGCTGGCCTTCCTGGGCGTCCTGGCCTTCTCCGGCAGCTTCCCCGGCACCGTCTACGCGATGCGCGGCTTCGACCCCTGGCTGGTCGCCATCGGCCGCGCCGCCGTCGCCGGCCTCATCGCCCTGGTCTGCCTCAAGGCCGCCCGCCTGCCCCTCCTCCCGCCACGCCGCCACTGGCCCTCCTACGCCGTGATCTCCTTGGGCGTGGTCTTCGGCTTCCCGGTGTTCAGCAGCCTCGCCCTCGACCTGGGCGCCAGCACCTCCCACGCCGCCGTGGTCATCGCCCTGCTCCCCGCCGCCACCGCCGCCTGCGCCGTCGTACGGGCCGGCGAACGCCCCCGCCCCCTGTTCTGGGCCGCCTGCGCCGCCGGCGCTGCCGCGATCACCGCCTTCACCCTCACCCGAGGCCAGGCCGGCGCCGCCTGGCCGGACCTGCTCCTGGTCGGCGCCCTCCTGTCAGCCGCGCTCGGCTACACCGAAGGCGGCCGCCTGACCAGGACGACCCCCGGCTGGCAGGTGATCAGCCACGCCCTCGTCCTCTCCCTTCCGCTGACCGCCGTGATCACCGCGGTCCTGGCCCTCACCACCCCCATCACGCCGACCGCCCCCGCCCTGGCCGGCTTCGCCTACGTGGCGCTGATCTCGATGTTCCTCGGCTTCATCCCCTGGTACGCCGGCCTGGCCAGAGGCGGCATCGCCAGAGCCGGCCAGACCCAGCTGGCGCAGCCGCTGCTGACCCTCATCTGGGCCTGGGTCCTGATGGGCGAACGTTTCGGCCCGGCCACCGTGGCCGCCGCACTCGCGGTCCTGGCCTGCGTCGCCGTCACGCAGCGCACCCGCTCGTAGGGAAAGGCCTGGCACGACGACGTGCGCACCGGGCCGCGGCGAAGCTTGCATGGCGTGACGCCGCCACGCAGGATGGCAGGGGAGGTGTCACAACCATGGCGGACCTCACGATCCCGGAAGGCGGCTTCTGGCCCGCGCCGGAGATCCCGCAGCCCAACATCTATCCGATGGAATGGCGCGTGGAGACCGAGAAACTCGCGGCCATCTACGAGAAGTCCAAGCGCAAACTCTGGAACCCGGCCGACCTCCCATGGGACGGCCTCGACCCGGACGACTTCACCCGCGAACAGCGCCTGGGCATCATGTACTGGTTCGCCGTCCTCGCCAATTTCGACGCCTCGGGCCCGGCCGTGTTCGCCCGCGCAACCATCCAGGCTTTCGAGAAACACGAGGAAGACCCGGTCCGGAAGTGCTTCTTCTCCATCACCCGCGACGAGATGAACCATGAGGAGTGCTGCCAGCGCACCATAGCCCGGCTGTGGCCCGGCGGCCCCCTGAACTGGACCCCCGAAGACGATCTCGAAAAGGCCGCCCACAACAACATCGGCTGGCTCTACCACAACGGCGGCCGCTACTGGAACGGCTACACCAGCGCCGTCGGAAGATACTCGCTGCCGGTCCTGTTCACGAGTTTCATGATGGGCGAGATGGCCGCCTCCACGCTGTTCAGAGGCATGGCCACGGGCACCCGGCATCCGGTCTTCGGCGAGATGTTCCAGCGCATCGGCCTCGACGAGTCCCGTCATCTGCAAATCTGCATGACCATTCTGGAAAACGAGTGGCCGGGCCTCACCGACGAGACCCGCAGCCTCATCACCCGCCAGCTGCGGGCCGGTTTCGTGTTCCTCTCCATGATTCTCTGGGAGCCTCCAGAAGGTTTCTGGGAACTCCCGCCCTACTTCCTCGGCAACCACCGCGTCCTGATGGACCACGCCAGGGAAGCGGGACTGGGCGTGCTGTCGTACGAGGAACAGAAGGAGAACTGGCGCGTGGCCATGGCGAAGGTCCGCGCGATCGTCGAACGATGGGGCATCGCCTTCCCCGCCATTCCCGAACTGGACCTGGAAGGCGTCGAGGTGAACGTCATCGACCCGGAGGAGATCATCCCCGTCTTCTAGAATGCGCGTATGTGGCCCCGCATCGACGGACGCAGAGTCCTTGCCCTCGGCACGCCCGGCAAGGTGCGCACCCTGCTGACCGACCTCACCCTCTCAGGCACGAAGACCGCCACCGCCGGTCTCCTGCCCCTCGACTACGAGGCGGAGGGCGAAGAGGTCGAACACGTCGGCGAACACCTGATCCTCGTGAACGACGCCGGCGAGAAGGCCGCCACGATCGAGATCACCTCAGTGGCGCTGGTGCCGTTCGCCGAAGTGCCGTGGGAGTTCGCCGAGGCGGAAGGCGAAGGATTCACCTCGATCCAGCACTGGCGGGACGTCCACCAGCGCTACTGGTCATCCTTGGGCCACGAGGTGAACGACACCTCCACAATCGTCTGCCTCCACTACCGCCTGCTCCCCGCCTAGCCCCCGCGCCCAAACACCAAGCCCCCAAACACAACCAGCCCCCGAACAACCACCTCCAACCGCACCGCCCCTCAACCCACGCTTGGGGGGCGCGCGCCCATCAACCACCTATATTCAGACCCCGACCACGCCCCTCGGCCAAGCATCCACTCCCGGCCAAGCATCCACCCCTGGGGCCGAGCATCCGTTCCCGGCCAAGCACCCATTCCCAGCCAAGCATCCGCCTCCCGCCAGGCACGCATTCACGGCCCCGGACTCAAGTCCTGCCACAAAGGCGATCCAACCCGCGCCGCCGTCACTCCCCACCGACGCCCTCAGCGAACCGCCCCACCCGACTCCCGCGTACTTCCACCTCCGTCGTCCCCTGTGCCGTCGTCCCCTGTGCCGTCGTCCCCTGTGCCGTCGTCCCCTGTGCCGTCGTCCCCTGTGCCGTCGTCCCCTGTGCCGTCGTCCCCTGTGCCGTCGTCC
>NZ_JBSFGJ010000640.1:0-908 GCF_053596515.1 Nonomuraea sp. NPDC001684 | reverse complement strand
ACGTCCCACACCCCATCCATGGCGCCTCCGACGAACGTCCCCTTCCCTGCCACCGTGTGCACGAGCTGCCGCCGACGCAGCTCCCGCACCACGTTCCGGACGGTTGACCGCGCCACGTCGAACTCGGCCTCCATGGCCAGCTCGCTCATCACCGCCTCGCCGGCCAGCAGCTCACCTCTCAGAATCTGCCCCTCGATCATCTCGGCAATCTGCACATAGATCGGCACAGGGCCGTCTCGGTCGAGCATGCTCATACCTTAGACGTCTGGATACAAGCAGATGAGTGAATCTCAATCCTGGGGCCACGACTCTTCCGGAGACACGTAACTCCCACGCTGCGGCACGGTGTAGATCCACCCTTGCTCCCGCAACAACGCCATGGCCCGCCGCACCGTCTCCCGCGCCACGTCGTACTGCTGCACCAACGCTGTCTCACCCGGGATCGCACGCTTGGGCTGGAAGTGCCCCGCCCTGATCTGCTTGGCCATATCGGAAGCGATCTGCCGGTAGAGCGGCACTTTCCGCTGCTTACGCGGCGCTTCATCAGGCGCGCCGACGAACGTTCCCTCGCCCTGGACCGTGTAGATGAGCCCTTCCTCGCGCAACACGTGGATGGCCCGGCGGGCCGTCGTCCGGGCGACCCCGAACTCGTGCTGAATGTCGGCCTCGCTCGGCACGGGATGCCCAGACGCGAGCCCCTCGACCCGCTGTCGAAGAATCTCCGCGATCTGTACGTAGATGTGGGTGTCGCCGTCGTAGTCCAGCACACCGGCAACATAGACGAAGGTGTACGAGCCCTCCCATATCCTCCTGCCTGCCCAGACAGAGTCATCTTTCCGAATAGACGAGCGGATACAACCAGACGTATTCTCCGACCATGGCCGTACCCCGGCGAGTCGAGACCCTTG
>NZ_JBSFGJ010000639.1:0-4081 GCF_053596515.1 Nonomuraea sp. NPDC001684 | reverse complement strand
CCGGGCGGGCAACCAGCGCATCAGCCACTCGCGTCCGCTGGGGCCGCGCAGCTCGGCCTCGATTGCCGCCGGGGCGCTGTGCCGGTTCCGCCAGAGCTCCATGGGGATCGGGCGCATCCCGTGGGGGCTGCGCGAGGCGGTGCCGCCGGTCTGGTGGGGCGCCACCAGGATCGAGGCGCCCATCAGCGCGGTGGCGCGGACGTTCTCGACCAGGTTGTTGTCCCAGCAGATGAGGATGCCCATGCGGACGCCCCAGGGGGTGTCGAAGACGGTGTAGGCGTCGCCGCTGCTGATCGCCGGATGCTCGAAGGCGTGCAGCTTGCGATGACGGTGGACGGATCCGTCCGGGACGCAGAGGGCATAGCTGTTGAACAGCCGCCCGTCCGTGTCGCTCTCCAGGAAGCCGACTCCCACGGCGACGCCGTGCTCGGCCGCCAGCGCGCGCACGGCGGTGACGGACGGACCGTCCACCGGCTCGGCGAGCTCCCGCAGCCGCTCGGGGGTCTGGCGGCGGAGATGCCAGTACCCCAGCAGGCACATCTCCGGGAAGGCGATGACCTGCACGCCGTCCGCGCTCGCCACGCGCACGTGGTGCTCGACCTGGGCCAGGTTGTAGGTCTTGTCATCGGGACGATGCTCGAACTGCACGGTCGCGCACCGCAACGTCGTGGGGGTCTCGGCCGCCTCGTCATTCTCTGCCATCGCGAACCTCCGGCTCCTTGCGGGTGGCTCACCAGCAGACCGCATGCGCGTCTCATTCGTCCAATGAATCTTTTTCGCTGTTCGATAGAGTCGCGGAATGGATCTGGTTCTGCTTCGCGCCTTCCTCATGGTCGCCGAGCACGGTCACTACGGCCGCGCCGCGCGAACGCTGAACGTCACCCAGCCGACGCTCACGAAACAGATCCAGTCGCTGGAGGCCCAGGTGGGAGGCCGGCTGTTCGACCGCGGCCGGCACGGCGCCGCGCTGACCGGCCTGGGCGCCGTCCTGCTCCCGGACGCGCAGGCTCTCCTGCGGCGGGCGGACGCGCTCACCCGGCGGATGGCGAGAATGGCCACCGGCGAGATCGGAAGGCTGTCGGTCGGCTTCGGGCTGTCGAGCATCGACCTGGCCCCTCGGATCGTCGCCGCCTTCCGGCGGCGCCACCCCGACGCGCACGTCACTTTGGACGACATGTCGTCACAGGCCCAGCTTGACCGGATCGACGCGGGCGACCTCGACGTCGGTTTCGTCCGGCTGCCGCTCGACGGCGGATGGGGACGGCTGCCGCTGGCCGGCGACCGCCTCGCCCTCGCCTGGGCCGACCATGACGACCGGCCTCCGCACGACGTCGGAGATCTCGCGAGTTGGGCGGCCCGCCACGACTTCCTCCAGCTGGCGCAGGAGAGAGGGCCCGGACTGGTACGGCAGATCAACCACCTGTGCACCGTCGTCGGGGGCCGCCCTGCCGTCGTCCAGGAGGCTCAGGACCTGCAGACCGTGCTCGCGCTGGTGGCGGCCGGCGCGGGGGTCGCCTTCGTGCCGGCCAGCGCCCGCCGGATCGCGCCGTCCTCGGTCACGATCACGCCGATCCGCCATCCGGCGGCCGAATGGCAGATCGCCGTGGTGTGGAAGGACGGGCGGTCCGGCCCGTTGACGACCGGTTTCCTGGACCTCGTACGAGAACACGGTCTTCTCGAAGCCGGCGGCTCCTGAGCCGGCGCCTCAGTCGCGGCGTGTCCCCGCCGGTCACCCACTTCGAGGAGACGTCAGGAGATGGTGAGCGTGCCGTCCGGGTTACGGGCGCACGTGACGATCGCGCGGGGCGTCGCGGCCAGGGCGCCGGTCAGGCACTGGCCGAGGACCGTGTGGCCCGCGGCGTTGGGGTGCCACGACTCCTGACAGGTCTGGAAGTAGGTGACGCAGGTGTTCGCCGCCCGCTGGATACCGATCTTGTCCCAGCCGGACAGGCTGGTGATGAACGTGCCGGAGGGCCCGTCCTGCACCCGGACCGGCGTCGCGAGCGCACCGGCCGGGCTGCCGGGGTTCTCGCAGAGCCTGGCCCCGTCGAAGGCCTTCTGGACGTCCAGCACGCGCAGGTCGGCCGCCGGGCGTTCGGCTGCCAGCGTGGTGAAGGCGTTCTTGACCAGTGAGCCGAGGTTCTGGGAGAACACGTGCCCGGGGGCGAGGCTGGCACGGTGGATCGGGCACCCGGCGGCGTAGCGCTCGGCGCCGAGGGCGCGGAACTTGTCGCGGGTGTCGGTGCGGCCGTCCTCGTCGTAGTACTGCGGGGCGACGTCGGGCGGCAGCGGGTTGGTGTAGGTCTGCAGAACCACCTGGTGGACGCCGTCGGCGTCGATCTGGTCGAGGGTGTCCAGGATCTGGCGCAGGGCCGCGGTGGTCTCGGCGGTGGCGGCGGCGACCTCGGTGTCGGTGGCCAGGTCGGAGGCGGTGCAGGGCCGCTGCGGCACCTCTCCCTTCAGGTAGGCCCAGAACTCCCACCAGCCCGTCCAGGCGTCGGCGATGAAGCGGTTGGCGCACAGCGTGGCCACGTCGCCGAAGGTGAACTGGGTGTTGTTGGAGCCGAGGCCGACGAGGACGACGTCGATGTCGTGCGTCCGGGCGACGGCGCGCAGCTGGTCGAGTTGCGAGGCGACGGTGCGGCCCTCGGCCCGGGCGCTGGAGGGCGCGGCGATGTCGGCGGGCTGGGCGCCCGAGCACGCGAGGTTGAAACGTTGCTGGATGCCCGGGAGCGACGCCGCGAACACCGAGGCGTTCGCCGACCGGTGACAGAAGTAGGCGTTGCTGTTGGCCGCCGACCAGCCGGGGAAGGACTGTGCCGTGCCGGAGGCGTCGACGACGGGCTGGTAGTTCCCCGCGCCCTCGCCGCTGATGAAGCTGTCGCCGAGCGCGACGGCGGCGGTGGGCAGAGCCGCCTGCGCCGGTCCGCTCTGCACGGTCTGGATGCCGGCCGCGCTCACCAGGAGCATGACAACCGCGGCAACACTCTGGAGGAGCCTCATGACCACCTCATTTCATACTAATTAAGTACGAAATACGCCTGTGTGGATCACAACATGCGGCGCCAACAGCGTCAACATGCTGATGTGTGGGCCGCGCACGCTTACCTGGGACGTAATTGTCGCCCTTACCTCTGGCTGAAAAACTCAGGACATCGCCCGACATAAGGAGTCATGAGATGTTCTTCCAGACCACGGACGGCACCCGCCTCGCCTACGAGGACTACGGCCAGGGCAAGCCCATCGTCTTCGTCGCCAGCGTGATGCTCTCGGCGGACATGTGGGAGTACCAGATCCCGTACTTCGTCGAGCGCGGTTACCGGTGCGTCGCCCTCGACCGGCGGGCCCACGGCCGCTCCGACCGTCCCTCGACGGGCTACGACCTGGACACCGGCGCCGACGACCTGGCGGAGCTGATCGAGCTGCTCGACCTGCGTGACATCACCCTGGTCGGTCACTCGATGGGCGGCGCCGAGGTCGCCCGGTACCTGGCCCGTCACGGCGACGAGCGCGTCGCGCGGGTG
Organism: Nonomuraea sp. NPDC001684; assembly: GCF_053596515.1. Classification (NCBI taxonomy): domain Bacteria; kingdom Bacillati; phylum Actinomycetota; class Actinomycetes; order Streptosporangiales; family Streptosporangiaceae; genus Nonomuraea; species Nonomuraea sp. NPDC001684. The sequence continues at coordinate 557 of NZ_JBSFGJ010000639.1, read as the reverse complement.
GCGTTCGTCTCGGCGATGCTGCCGTTCCTGCTGCAGACCGACGACAACCCCGAGGGAGTGCCGGGCGCCGTGCTGGAGGCCTCGATGGCGGCCCTGGACGCCGACCGTCCCAAGTGGCTGGCGCAGCGGGCGCAGGCGTTCTTCGCCACGCACCTGGGCAACGAGATCTCCCCCGCACAGGTGGAATTCACGCTGCGGCAGTGCCTTGAGGTCTCGCCGTGGGCGATCCGCCAGTACCAGCGGGCCGCCATGACCTTCGACCACCGGGCCTCGCTGGCCGAGATCGCCGTGCCCGCGCTGGTCGTGCACGGGGCCGCCGACGCCTCCATACCGGTGGCCGTCAGCGGGCGGCGCACCGCCAAGCTGGTTCCCGGGGCGACCTACCTGGAGTACCCGACCGGCGGGCACGGCCTGTTCGTCACCCACCGCGACCGGTTCAACGACGACCTGCACACCTTCATCAAGTCCACCTGACGACGGCCGCGGTCATGACCGCATCCGGGTACGGCCCCTGCGGGAGGACGTACGTGGTGGCGCACGCGGCCGAGTGCGCCACG
>NZ_JBSFGJ010000638.1:0-4083 GCF_053596515.1 Nonomuraea sp. NPDC001684 | reverse complement strand
CACAGCAGCACGACCACCGCGATGATCCGCGTCCGGCTGAACCGGTCGGCCAGGAAGCCCGCGGGCAGGGAGACGATCGCGGCGGCCAGCCCCGCAGGGCCCGCGCCGACCACGGCGACGTCGTTCTTCTCACGCATGACGACCTCCCTGCTCGCCGTCCGCCGGGGCGTCGTCGCCGAGGCGCATGCCGTCGCGCGCCGGGACCAGGCAGGCGCGCAGGTCCGGGACGCCGTCGACGGTGATGAGGCAGTCGAAGCAGACGCCGATGCCGCAGAACAGGCCACGCGGCCGGCCGGCCCCGCGGGTGGTGCGCCAGTCGAGGATGCCGGCCGCGACCAGGGCGGCCCCGACGCTCTGGCCGGGCTCGGCGGGGACGCTCGCGCCACGGAAGGTCATCTGGTGGGTCATCGGGGCCCCTCCTCGGTCGCGGCGGACTCGGTGCCGGGAAGCTCGGTGCCGGGAAAACGGTCGGGGGCGGGGAAGCGGTCGGGGGCGGGGAAGCGGTCGGGGGCGAACGGCTTGAGGTCGAGGTCCGGGGTGCGGCCGGTGAGCGCCTGGGCGACGAGCTTGCCGGTGCCCGCGGACAGCCCGATGCCCGCGCCCTCGTGCCCGCAGGCGTGCCACAACCCGGGCGCGCGCGGGTCGGGCCCGATCACCGGCAGATGGTCCGGGCAGTACGGCCGGAAGCCCAGGTACGTGCGCATGGCCCGGACGTCCCGCAACATCGGGAACAGCGCGATCGCCTTGGCCGCCAGCGCCCCGGCCGCCCGCGGGGAGAACGTGCGGTCGAAGCCGACGCGCTCGCGGGAGGCGCCGATGAGGATCGTGCCGCTGCCGGTGCCCTCCACGACGGGCGAGGTCTGCAGGGCGGCGTCGGAGCTGGCCACGTCCCCGACGTACTCGGCGGCGTAGACCTTGTGGCGGATCGTCCGCGGCGGCATGGGCTGGGTGACCAGCACGAACCCGCGCCTGGGCAGGACGGGCACGTGCACCCCGGCCAGGGCGGCGACGTCGCCGGCCCACGTGCCGGTCGCGTTGAGCACCGCCCCGGCGGGCAGGTCGCCGGCCGTGGTGCGCACGCCGGTCACCCGGCGCCCGTCGTGCAGGAAGCCGGTGACGCCGGTGCCGGTGCGCACCTCGGCGCCGTGCGCGCGGGCCAGCCGCAGCAGGTGGGCGACCACCAGCATGGGCTGGACCTGGGCGTCCTGGGGGTAGAAGGCGGCTCCGGCGAGTCCGGGCGCGAGGTGCGGCTCGTAGTCGCGCAGCTCCTCCGCCGCCACGTCGCGCACCTCGACGCCGTGGCGGCGCTGGTGCTCGCCCAGCTCGCGCAGCGAGGCCAGGCCGGGCCCGGACGCCGCGACGACCAGCCCGCCCTTGGCCTCGAACTCCCACAGCCCGGCGTGCTCGGCCAGGTCCTCGCGCCACACCCGCTGGGAGTAGAGCGCGAGGTCGAGCTCGGGCCCGGCCTCCTTGTCGGACACGAGCAGGTTGCCCTCGCCCGCGCTGGAGGTGCCCCCGGCGATGGCGCCGCGCTCGACGACCACCACGCGCAGCCCGGCCAGCGCGGCGAAGTACGCGCCGGCCGCGCCCACCACGCCGGCGCCGACCACGACGAGGTCGGCGCTCACGGCGTGCCCTTCGCGCCGCCCGCCCGGCGGCTCACAGCAGGAACCCCGCCGGGAAGGGGTCGGTCGGGTCGAGGTGGAACTGCGAGGTGCCGGTGACCCAGGCGCGGCCGGTGATCGAGGGCAGCACGGCGGGCAGCGGGCCGACCGTGGTCTCGCCGAGCAGCCGCCCGGTGAAGCGGGTGCCGATGAAGGACTCGTTGACGAAGTCGTCGCCGAGGGCCAGCTCGCCCCTGGCGTGGAACTGGGCCATGCGGGCGCTGGTGCCGGTGCCGCACGGCGAACGGTCGAACCAGCCGGGGTGGATGGCCATGGCGTGCCTGGACATCTGCGCCGTCGAGCCGGGGGCGGCCAGGTAGACGTGATGGCAGCCGTTGATGTCGGGCCGCTCGGGGTGGACCGGGCGGTCGTGCTCGTTGACGGCGTCCATGATCGCGAGCCCGGCCGACAGCAGGTCGCCGGCGCGGGCCCGGTCGAAGGGCAGTCCCAGCTCGGCCAGCTCGACGAAGGCGTAGAAGTTGCCGCCGAAGGCCAGGTCGTAGCCGATCTCCCCGAAGCCGGGCACCTCGACCTTGCGGTCCAGCGCGTACGCGAACGAGGGCACGTTCTGGATGGTCACCGAGGTCGCCGCGCCGTCCTCGACCGCCACGGACGCCACCACGAGCCCGGCCGGCGTGTCGAGCCGGATCGTGGTGACCGGCTCGACCACGGGCACCATCCCGGTCTCCACCAGGACGGTCGCCACGCCGATCGTGCCGTGGCCGCACATCGGCAGCAGCCCGGAGACCTCGATGAACAGCACGCCGTAGTCGGCGTCGGGCCGGGTGGGCGGCTGGAGGATCGCCCCGCTCATCGCGGCGTGGCCGCGCGGCTCGTACATGAGCAGCGTGCGCACGTCGTCGCTGTTCTCCATGAACCACAGCCGGCGCTCGGCCATGGTCGCCCCCGGGATGGCGCCGACGCCGCCGACGATCACGCGGGTGGGCATGCCCTCGGTGTGGGAGTCGACGGCGTGGAAGGTGCGACGTGATCTCACTTGTAGCCCTTTTCCAGGACGGCCTCGGTGTCGGCGGTGATGCGGGCGACCAGCTCGGGCGCGAGCGGCAGGCGCGGCGGACGGCAGGCGCCGCCCCTGCGCCCGGCCAGGTCCATGGACAGCTTGATCGACTGCACGAACTCGGGCTTGGAGTCCCAGCGCAGCAGCGGGTGCAGGTCGCGGTAGACGCGCAGCGCCTCGGGCAGGTCGGCGGGGTCGCCCGAGGTGGCCAGCCGGTACAGGCGGGTCGTGGACTGCGGGATCATGTTCGGGTACCCGGCGATCCAGCCGACGGCCCCGGCCAGGCCCAGCTCCAGCAGCACGTCGTCGGCCCCGATGAGCAGGTCCAGCTCCGGCGCCAGCTCGGCGATCTCGTACGCCCTGCGCACGTCCCCGGTGAACTCCTTGACGCCGACGATCAGGCCCTCGTGGTACAGCTCGGCCAGCAGGGCGGGGGTCAGGTCGACCTTGGTGTCGAACGGGTTGTTGTAGGCCACGACCGGCAGCCCGGCCTTGGCGACCTCCCGGTAGTGGGCGACGACGGCCTCGCGCGGGGCCCGGTAGGCGTTCGGCGGCAGCAGCAGCACGGACGTGGCCCCCGCCTCGGCGGCCTGCTCGGCCCACCGGCGGGCCTCCATGGAGCCGTACGCGGCCACGCCCGGCATGACGCCGAACCCGGGCGGCGCGGCCTGGACGGCCGTCTCGACGACGCGGGCCCGCTCCTGCGGCGTGAGCGTCTGGTACTCGCCCAGCGAGCCGTTGGGCGTCACACCGTCACAGCCGCCTTCGGCCAGGAAGCGCACGTGCTCGGCGAACCCGTCGTAGTCCACGGAGAGGTCGTCGGCGAAGGGCAGGGCCGTCGCGACGTGGATGCCGCGCCACGGCGTGGCGGAGGTGGTCATGCTGAGGTCTCCTCACATGGGGATATTCGAGAGATTATGCGGTGCAATGTCACAGCGACTACCTACCCGGCGGCCATCCACTTCTCCAGGCCGTCGGCGTCCAGGGGCAGCGCCGCCGACAACACGTCGGCGCCCTGCTCGGTGACCACCAGGTCGTCCTCGATCCGGACGCCGATCCCGCGCAGCTCCGGCGGGACGGTGAGGTCGTGCGGGTGGAAGTACAGGCCGGGCTCCACGGTGAGCGCCATGCCGGGGGCCATGACGGCGTCCTGGTAGGACTCCTGGCTCGCCCGGCCGCAGTCGTGCACGTCCAGGCCGAGGTGGTGGCCGACGCCGCAGACCAGGTAGCGGCGGTGGTGCTGGCCGGCGTCGGACAGCGCCTCGTCCACCGAGACCGCCAGCAGGCCCCAGTCGGCCAGGCCGTGCGCGACGACCTCCATGGCGGCGTGGTGGAAGTCGCTGAAGCGGCGGCCGGGGGCGACGGCGGCGAGCGCGGCCCGGTGGGCCCGTTCGACCAGGT
>NZ_JBSFGJ010000637.1:0-4145 GCF_053596515.1 Nonomuraea sp. NPDC001684 | reverse complement strand
CCCGACCGGGTTCGCCAGAGCCTGGACATGGAAGGCCAGGCTCCGGTTCATCGGGACAACTGAGTGATCACGCAGGCGCCGGCGTATCGCCGAGACGTTCGTCTTCCATGGAGGTGTTCCCTCGTGAGCTCGGTAGCCGCGTGGTTGCGCAAGCAGGCGGCCGGAGTCGCCGCACTCGCGCTGATGATCGCCGTCTTCGCGATCGGCCACCCGACCTTCGCCTCCGACGCGACCAAGGCCGAGATGGCCAGCGCGTACGGCTTCAAGTCCCTGGCGATCGCGATGCCGGGCGGCGGCCCGGCCAAGACCGTCCGCAAGGTGAACCAGGCCTACAAGCACATCGACGCCTGGATCTCCTCGGTGGGGGCCGCGATCGCGCTCAACGACCTCGACGGCAACGGCAGGGACGACGACCTGGTGATCGTGGACCCGCGTACCGACCAGGTGGTCGTCACCCCGGCGCCGGTCGAGGGCGGCGGCGAGCGGTACCGGCCGTTCGCGCTGTCGCTCGGCTCGCTGCCGGTCACCGACGCGATGGCGCCCATGGGCGCGGTGCCCGCCGACTACAACGACGACGGCCGCACGGACCTGCTGGTCTACTGGTGGGGCCGCACGCCCACGCTGCACCTGCAGCGGCCGACCGCGGCCCGGTTCGAGGCCGCCGCCTTCGACGCGGCCGAGCTGGTGCCCAACGCGGGCGGCGCGAAGTACACCGGCGAGGTGTGGAACAGCAACGTCGCGACCGTCGCCGACTTCGACGGTGACGGCAGGCAGGACATCTTCGTCGGCAACTACTTCCCCGACGGCAGCCCGGTCCTCGACAGCCGCGTGAACGGCGGCGTGCAGATGAACCACTCGCTGTCCAGGGCACTCAACGGCGGCCGGGACTACTTCTTCCGCGGCACCGGCAACGGCGGCTTCACCCGCCTGGACGGCGTGCTGCCGCCGGACGTCTCCACCGGCTGGGAGCTCGGCGCGACCAGCGCCGACCTGGACGGCGACGGCCTGCCCGAGCTGCTGCTGAACAACGACTTCGGGCCCGACCACCTGCTCTACAACACCTCCTCCCCCGGCACGATCAAGTTCTCCCCCACCGTCGGGACGCACGAGATCGGCGTGCCGAAGTCGAAGGTGCTCGGCGAGGACTCCTTCAAGGGCATGGGCTCGGACGCCGGCGACCTCAACCACGACGGCGTCCTGGACTTCTTCGTCAGCAACATCACCACCCCGTACGGCATCCAGGAGAGCAACTTCACGTTCCTGTCCACCGTCAAGACCCAGGCCGAGCTGCGCGAGAAGCTGCGGCAGGGCCAGGCGCCGTGGAAGGACCTCAGCGCCGAGCTGCGCACCGCCTGGTCCGGCTGGGGCTGGGACCCGAAGATCGAGGACTTCGACAACGACGGCGAGAACGAGATCGTCCAGGCGACCGGGTTCGTCAAGGGCGACGTCAACCGCTGGCCGCCGCTGCAGGAGCTGGCCGCCGCCAACGACGGCGTGACCAGCAACCCCAAGTCGTGGCCGAACGTCACCGAGGGCGGCGACATCGCCGGCGCGCAGACGCTGGCCTTCTTCGCCAAGGGCCCCGACGGCCGCTACGCCAACCTGTCGGAGCAGCTCGGCCTGGCCGTGCCCGTGCCCACGCGCGGCATCGCGACCGGGGACGTCAACGGCGACGGCCTGATCGACTTCGCGGTGGCCCGCCAGTGGGAGGCCCCCGCCTTCTACCTCAACACCAGCCGGTCGGCCGGCTCGTTCCTCGGGCTGCGCCTGCTGCACGACACCCCCTCCGCGGCCGGCCCGCTGCCCGCCGCCGGATCGCCGGTGATCGGCGCGACGGTGACCGCCACCACGCCCGACGGCCGCTCCTTCATGGGCCGCGTGGACGGCGGCAGCGGCCACTCCGGCAAGCGCGCGCACGCGGTGCACATCGGCCTCGGCGCGAACGTCACCGGCCCCGTGCGGGTCAAGCTGAGCTGGCGCGACCGCGCCGGACAGCGGCACCAGCAGGAGCTCACGCTCACCCCCGGCTGGCACACCCTCCAGCTCGGCTCGCAAGCGAAGGAGAAGTGACGGCATGGCCGACAAGACGATCACCCCGCCACGTCACGATCCCAAAGTGATCACGGCGCTGCGCCGGTTCGCGATCTCGATCACCATCTTCAACATCCTCGGCTACACCGTGCTGGGCTTCGAGCAGCCGTGGTCGTGGCCGTTCGTGGCGCTGGCCACCGGCTACACCGTGGAGATCATCCTTGAGGTGATCGGCGCCCGCCAGGAGGGCCGCGCGCCGCGCTTCCTCGGCAACGGGCCGCGCGGGCTGATGGAGTTCCTCTATCCCGCGCACATCACCTCCATCGCGCTCAACATGCTGATCTACGTCAACGACCAGGTGCTGGTCATGATGTTCGGCGTGACCGTCGCGGTGGGCGCCAAGTGGGTGCTCAAGGCGCCGGTGCGCGGGCGGATGCGGCACTTCATGAACCCGTCCAACTTCGGCATCGCGATCATCCTGCTGCTGCTGCCGTGGGCCAGCATCGCGCCGCCGTACCACTTCACGGAGAACGTCGACAACCCGATCGACTGGATCATCCCGGGGATCATCATCATCGGCGGGACCATGATCAACGGGAAGCTGACCGGCCGCATGTGGCTGATCGGCGGATGGGTGGGCGTCTTCGCCCTCCAGGCCGTGGTGCGCGGGCTGATCATCGACGACATCTCCATCCTCGGCGGGCTGTCGATGATGACCGGGGTGGCGTTCATCCTGTTCACGAACTACATGATCACCGACCCGGGCACGAGCCCGTCCAGACCGCTGTCCCAGGTCGCCTTCGGCGGCGGCGTGGCCGTGGTGTACGGCCTGCTCATGGGGATGAACATCCCGTACGGGATCTTCTTCGCCACGGCGGCGGTCTGCCTGATCCGCGGCGGCTTCCTGTGGGCGCTGCACATCGTGAACAAGGCGCGCGAGCTCGACGCCGCCAGGGTCAGCGCAGCCGCCGCCCAGGCGCTGCAGCACGCGCGGGAAGAGGTCGCGAAGGCATGACGAGGATCGCGATCGTCGGCATGGCCTGCCGGTACCCGGACGCCGCCTCTCCCCGGGAGCTGTGGGAGAACGCGGTGGCCGGCCGCCGGGCCTTCCGCCGGCTCCCGGACGAGCGCATGCGGCTGGAGGACTACTGGGACCCCGATCCCGCAGCGCCGGACCGCTTCTACGCCAAGACCGCCGCGGTCATCGAGGGCTACGCCTTCGACCGGGTGGCACACAAGATCGCCGGCAGCACGTACCGGTCGACCGACCTGGCCCACTGGCTGGCCCTGGACATGGCCGGCCGGGCCCTGGCCGACGCCGGGTTCGCCGGCGGCGAGGGGCTGCCGCGCGAGCGCACCGGGGTCGTCGTGGGCAACACGCTCACCGGCGAGTTCACCCGCGCGAACGTGCTGCGGCTGCGCTGGCCGTACGTGCGGCGCACCCTGGCCGCGGCCCTGAAGGACCAGGGCTGGGACGACGAGCGCCTGGCCGCGTTCCTGGCCGACTACGAGGTGGCCTACAAGAGCCCCTTCCCGCCGGTGGACGAGGACACGCTGGCCGGCGGGCTGTCCAACACGATCGCCGGGCGCATCTGCAACCACTTCGACCTCAACGGCGGCGGCTACACCGTGGACGGCGCCTGCTCCTCGTCCCTGCTGTCGGTGGTGACGGCCGGCAAGGCGCTGGCCGACCACGACGTGGACGTGGCCGTCGCGGGCGGCGTGGACCTGTCCATCGACCCGTTCGAGGTGATCGGGTTCGCCAAGACCGGCGCGCTGGCCAAGAGCGACTTCCGCCTCTACGACCGGCACTCCAACGGCTTCTGGCCCGGCGAGGGCTGCGGCATCGTCGTGCTGATGCGCGAGGAGGACGCGCTGGCCGCCGGGCGGCGGATCTACGCCACGATCGCCGGCTGGGGCGTCTCCTCCGACGGCAAGGGCGGGATCACCCGTCCGGAGGTGAGCGGCTACCTGCTCGCGATGCGCCGCGCGTACGACAAGGCCGGGTTCGGCCCCGAGACCGTCGAGCTGTTCGAGGGCCACGGGACGGGCACGGCGCTCGGCGACGCGACCGAGCTCACGGCCCTGTCGCGGGCCAGGGCCACGGCCGCGCG
>NZ_JBSFGJ010000636.1:0-4157 GCF_053596515.1 Nonomuraea sp. NPDC001684 | reverse complement strand
GAGATCATCGAGGAGGAGCTCTCCGAGTCCTCCGAGCTCAAGTGGGACAACCTGCCCAAGCCGAGGGAAATCTACGAGTTCCTCGACGCCTACGTCATCGGACAGGACAAGGCGAAGAAGGCGCTCTCGGTGGCGGTCTACAACCACTACAAGCGGGTGCAGTCCGGTGACCGGGGTAGAGACGACGGCCTTGAGCTGGCCAAGAGCAACATCTTGCTGCTCGGGCCGACCGGGTCGGGAAAGACTCTCCTCGCACAGACTCTGGCGAAGATGCTCAACGTGCCCTTCGCCATCGCCGACGCGACGGCCCTCACCGAGGCCGGCTACGTCGGCGAGGATGTCGAGAACATCCTGCTCAAGCTCATCCAGGCCGCCGACTACGACGTCAAGAAGGCCGAGACGGGCATCATCTACATCGACGAGGTCGACAAGATCGCCCGCAAGAGCGAGAACCCGTCGATCACCCGCGACGTCTCCGGCGAGGGCGTGCAGCAGGCGCTGCTGAAGATCCTCGAAGGCACGACGGCCTCGGTGCCGCCGCAGGGCGGGCGCAAGCACCCGCACCAGGAGTTCATCCAGATCGACACCACCAACGTGCTGTTCATCTGCGGTGGCGCCTTCGCCGGCCTCGAAAAGATCATCGAGTCGCGCATCGGCAAGAAGGGCATCGGCTTCAACGCCATCATCCGCTCGAAGGAAGAGGTCGACACGGCCGACATCTTCGGCGACGTGATGCCCGAAGACCTGCTGAAGTTCGGCATGATCCCCGAGTTCGTCGGCCGCCTGCCGGTCATCACCTCGGTGCACAACCTCGACCGCGAGGCCCTCATCCAGATCCTCACCGAGCCCCGCAACGCGCTGGTCAAGCAGTACCGCAAGCTGCTGGAGCTCGACGGCGTGGAGCTGGAGTTCACCGACGGCGCCCTGGAGGCCATCGCCGACCAGGCCATCCTGCGCGGCACCGGCGCCCGCGGATTGCGCGCGATCCTGGAGGAGGTGCTCCAGTCCGTCATGTACGAGGTGCCCTCCCGCCAGGACGTCGCCCGCGTGGTCATCACCCGCGAGTCGGTGCTGGAACACGCGATCCCGACGCTCGTCCCGCGCGACCAGCTCGCCGCCAAGCAGCAGCGCACGCCGCGCGAGAAGTCGGCCTGACCGTCCTCGAAAACGCCCCCGGGATCATCCCGGGGGCGTTTCGCTTGTCCGGCTCCCTAGAATTGGTGCTTGTGACAACGCAAGAGCTGCCCACCCAATACACGCCGGCCGACGTCGAGACCCGTAGCTACGAGCGCTGGGTGTCCGAAGGCTACTTCCACGCCGACCCGGGCAGCTCGCGCGTGCCGTACAGCATCGTCCTCCCGCCGCCCAACGTGACGGGCGTCCTGCACATCGGTCACGCGCTCGACCACTCCATCCAGGACGCGCTGACCCGCCGCGCCCGCATGCAGGGCCGCGAGACGTTGTGGCTGCCCGGCATGGACCACGCCGGCATCGCCACCCAGAACGTCGTGGAGCGCGAGCTGGCCAAGCAGGGCCTGTCCCGCCACGACCTGGGCCGCGAGGCGTTCGTCGAGCGCGTCTGGGAGTGGAAGGAGGAGTCCGGCGGCCGGATCCTCGGCCAGATGCGCAAGCTCGGCGACGGCGTCGACTGGGAGCGCGAGCGTTTCACCATGGACCCGGGGCTGTCACGGGCCGTCCAGACCATCTTCAAGAAGCTCTTCGACGACGGGCTCATCTACCGCGCCGAGCGCATCATCAACTGGTGCCCGCGCTGCCTGACCGCGCTGTCCGACATCGAGGTCGAGCACAGCGAGGACGAGGGCGAGCTGGTCTCGATCCGCTACTCCGACGAGATCGTCGTGGCCACCACCCGCGCCGAGACCATGCTCGGCGACACCGCCGTGGCCGTCCATCCCTCCGACGAGCGCTACGCCCACCTGGTCGGCACGATGGTCGAGGTGCCGCTGACCGGCCGCATGATCCCCGTGGTCGCCGACGAGCACGTCGATCCCGCCTTCGGCACCGGCGCGGTCAAGGTCACCCCGGCCCACGACCCCAACGACTTCGAGATCGGCCGCCGCCATTCGCTGCCGTCCCTCACCGTCATGGACGAACGCGGCGTCATCACCGCCCACGGCCCCTTCCAGGGGCTCGACCGCTTCGAGGCGCGCCCGGCCGTGGTCGCCGCGCTGCGCGCCGAGGGCCGCATCGTCGCCGAGAAGCGTCCCTACCTGCACTCGGTCGGCCACTGCTCGCGCTGCAAGACCGTGGTGGAGCCGCGGCTGTCGCTGCAGTGGTTCGTCAACGTCTCGCCGCTGGCCAAGGCCGCCGGCGACGCCGTGCGTGACGGCCGCACCCGCATCCACCCGCCGGAGCTGGCCAAGCGCTACTTCGACTGGGTCGACGACATGCACGACTGGTGCATCTCCCGTCAGCTGTGGTGGGGCCACCGCATCCCGGTCTGGTACGGCCCGGGCGGCGAGGTCGTCTGCGTCGGCCCCGACGAGGAGCCGCCGGCCGGCTACACCCAGGACTCCGACGTCCTCGACACCTGGTTCTCCTCCGGACTGTGGCCGTTCTCCACGCTCGGCTGGCCCGACTCCACCCCGGAGCTGGAGAAGTTCTATCCGACCTCCGTGCTCGTCACCGGCTACGACATCCTGTTCTTCTGGGTGGCCAGGATGATGATGTTCGGCCTCTACGCCATGGACGGCCGTCCGCCGTTCCAGACCGTGGCCCTGCACGGCATGGTCCGCGACCAGTACGGCAAGAAGATGTCGAAGTCGTTCGGCAACGTGGTCGACCCGCTCGACTGGATCGAGCGCTTCGGCGCCGACGCCACCCGCTTCACGCTGCTGCGCGGCGCCAACCCCGGCGCCGACGTGGCGGTGAGCGAGGAATGGGCGGCCGGCTCGCGCAACTTCTGCAACAAGATCTGGAACGCCACCAGGTTCGCGCTGATGAACGGCGCGGCGGTCGGCTCGCTCGACGGGCTCGACCTCACCGCGGCCGACCGCTGGATCCTGTCCCGCCTACAGACCGTGGTGAGCGCCGCCGACGCGGCCTTCGACGAGTACGAGTTCGCCAAGGCCTCCGATCTGCTCTACCACTTCGCCTGGGACGAGGTCTGCGACTGGTACCTGGAGCTGGCCAAGATCCAGCTCGGGGAGGGGCTCGAACACACCCGGCTCGTGCTCGGGCACGTGCTCGACGCGTTGCTGCGGTTGATGCACCCGCTGGTGCCGTTCGTCACCGAGGAGTTGTGGCGGGCGGTGACGGGTGGCGAGTCGATCGTCGTGGCCCCCTGGCCGCAGACCGACGCCCGCTACGCCGACCCGGCGGCCGAGGCCGAGATCGACGCGCTGCAGGAGCTCGTCACCGAGGTCCGCAGGTTCCGTTCCGACCAGGGGCTCAAGCCCGGCCAGAAGGTGGCCGCCCGTCTGGGGTTGTCCGGAACGCCGCTGGAGGCTCAGGAGAGGGCGATCCGTGCGTTGCTGCGGCTGACCGAGCCTGCGGAGACGTTCAACGCCACAGCGCGCCTCAGCGTGGGCGCGGTGACCGTGGAGATCGACACCGCGGGCGCCATCGACGTCGTGGCCGAGCGCAAGCGCCTGGAGAAGGATCTGGCCGCAGCGCGGAAGGAAGCCGCGCAGGCGGCCGGCAAGCTGGGCAACGAGCAGTTCATGTCGAAGGCGCCCGACGACGTGGTCGCCAAGGTCCGGGGCCGGGCCGAGCAGGCCGCCGCGGACATCGCGCGCCTTGAGGCACAGCTGTCCGGGCTCGGGGTTTAGAGCATACGAACGCGGGGAAGGTCCATTCGTTACCGAAGATGGACCTTCGACGTCCTCAGGGCTGCTAGAGTTTTCAACGCGGGGCCGATCAGCCCCGACACCCCTGCTGATCAACCCCGACTTTCGGGCTGTCTGACCTGGCGGTTGGACAATGGCCGGAAGTTAGAGTAAGTTAGCAGGGTTGCTCCGAAACGGAGCAGGTCCGGAAGCTCCCGGATCGGGCGCTTTGACAAGAATCGTCCGGATCTGGTAGACTGAAGGAAATGAAATGTGAGCGCCTCTGAGCGGGGATCCGGGAACGGGTTCTGGTGAGGAAGTACGCGTCCGTTTCTTGAGAACTCAACAGTGTGTTAAAAGCCAGTGCAT
>NZ_JBSFGJ010000635.1:0-4229 GCF_053596515.1 Nonomuraea sp. NPDC001684 | reverse complement strand
GAGAAGGGTGTTGAGGTCGTTCGTCACACATCGATCCTCGACACCCTTCGTCGTGCCTGCACTCCGAACGACTTAGGACTTACTCGTCTAGGGCGCGCCGGCGTCGTGGCGCTTGCGGCGGCGCAGACCGGCGGCGATCAGGCGGCGCAGCAGCTCGCGCGAGCTGACCGGCTCGGCGCCCAGCGACACCGCCCGCGCGTGCACGGTCTCCGGGACGTCGTAGTGGTCCCGGTCGAAGGCGCGGCCCGGCACCCCGAGCCGGGCCGCGAACGCGTGGAGCTCCTCCAGCGAGCTGTCGCTCACCAGGTGCGACCACATCAGGCCGCGCGGCCCCGGCCAGTCGGGGGGATCGATCAGAACCGTCACGCCCTCAAGGGTAGGACCCTGCCGCGCACGCCCAGCTCGCCCAGATCGGGCACCACGACGTGCGCGCCGTGCCCGGCCAGCGCGGCGGCGTCGCCCGGACCGTCCCGGGTGACCGCCACGACCAGCCCGAAGCCGCCCTTGCCGCCCGCCTGGACGCCCGGCAATGCCGCGTCCACCACGGCGGCCTGTCCGGCGGGCAGCGCCAGGCGGCGCGCGGCCTCCAGGAACAGGGCGGGGTCCGGCTTGCCCGGCAGGTTCATCAGGGCCGCGTCGCCACCGTCCACGACCAGGTCGAACAGGTGCGCCACGCCCGCGGCGGCGACCAGCCGGCGGCCGTGCAGGCTGGCCGAGACGGCGGCCGTGCGGGCGCCCCGGTGGCGCAGCTCGTGCAGCAGGGCCACGGTGGCGGGGAAGGCGGCCACGCCGTACTTGTCCACCTGCGCGAGGAAGATCTGGTCCTTGGCCAGGCCGAGCCCGTGCACGGTGGGCGCGCCCGGCTCGTCGTCGGGACCGCCTTCGGGCGCGGTGAGGCCGCGCGCGGCCAGGAAGGTGCGCACGCCGTCGAGCCGCGGCCGGCCGTCGACGTGCCGGAGGTAGTCGTCACGGATGTCGAACGGGTCGCAGCGGCCGCGCAGGAAGGCGTCGAAGACGTGTTTCCAGGCGGCCGCGTGCACCCGGGCGGTGTCGGTGACCACGCCGTCGATGTCGAACACCACGGCGCGGATCGAGGCCAGATCGATGACGGGCTCGTTCACACTGTGAACGTAACCGCTCTACCAGGCGACGGGTAGCTCCTTGACCCCGTACACGATGGCCAGCTCCCTGAACGGCACCTCGCCCGAGACGTGCAGGTCCGGGAAGCGGCGCAGCAGGGCGGGGAAGGCGATGCGCATCTCCATCTGGGCGAGCGGCGCGCCGATGCAGCGGTGGATGCCGTGGCCGAAGGCCAGGTGCGAGCGGGCGGTCTCGCGGCCCGGACGCACCTCGTCCATGTCCGGGCCCAGCGAGGGGTCGCGGTTGGCGCCGGTCAGCGAGCACAGCACCATCTCACCCTTCTTGATCGGCACGCCGTGCAGCTCCAGGTCCTCGCGGGCGAAGCGCGGGAAGGCCACCTGCACGACCGTCATGTAGCGCAGCAGCTCCTCGACGACGTCGTTGACGTAGCCGTCCACCTCGCGCACCTTCGCGGCCTGCTCGGGGTGGCGCATGAGCCAGAGCGCGCCGAGCGCGAGCATGCTGGTGCTGGTGTCGTGGCCGCCGGTGAGCAGGCCGTCGGACATGCTGGCCAGCGTGCGGTCGTCGAGGTCGTCGCCGTGCTCGCGCAGGAGCTGGCCGAGCAGGCCCTCGCCGGGATCGCGCCGTTCGCGGGCGACCAGGTCCACCAGGTACGCCATCGCGTCGTTGATCGCCTGAAGGGACGCCTCGGGGCCGGCCGACAGGTCGAACCGGTCCTTGCTGATCCTGACGAAGTCGGCGCGCTCCTCGTACGGGACGCCGAGCAGCTCGCACACCACCAGCGACGGGATCGGCAGCGCGAAGTCCTCGACCAGGTCCGCGGGCGGGCCCTTGGCCTCGATGCGGTCCAGGTGCTCCTCGACCATCGCCTCGATGCGCGGCTCCAGCCGGCGCAGGCGGCGCATGGTGAACTCGGGGGTCAGGTACTTGCGCAGCCGCGTGTGCTCGGGCGGGTCCCGGAAGCCGAGGCCGCCGGGGTCCTCCTGGTTGGAGCCCAGGCCGGAGATGCCGGCGAAGTCGTTGCTGAACCGCTCGTGGTCGCCGAGCACACCGCGTACGTCCTCCCAGCGCGTGACCAGGTGCACGGTCTGGTCACCGGGGATCTTCATGGGGAAGACGGCGTGCTCGGCCCGGATGCGGCCGAGCTCGGCGACCGGGTCGAAGTCCTCGCGCATGAACTGGACGAAGGGGAACTCTGAGTCAGACATGGATATCCGTCCTGCTGGGATACATCGCACTATGTTGGGATAAATCCCTCGGTAGATGGTCCCATCCGGACAGGCGGCTGTTGCCCTCCGAAAGGACGAAATTGCCGCTCACTCTCACGTCCCACCTGGCCACCCGCCCGGTCGTCCATCTGGCCGCGCGTCCCGCCGCCCGCCGCGTGATCCCGTGCGGGAGGCCGTGCGGTAGGCGGGGGTGCGCCTCATTGTGCGCCGGGTCGCGGGCCGCCGACTAGCCACAACCCCCTTCTGGTACGGCGTGTGTCACAGGAACCGGTGGGAGACAGGGGAAATCGGTGGCGTTTGGCGTACAAGGGGGCGACAGTCTGCGATGATCTCGTCCCAAGACAAGCTGGAGTTGAGCCTCGCGGATAGTGACTGATGCCGACATTTGAGGAAATAGCAGCCTTCGTCGCCGAGAAGCCGTTCGCCACCGCCGTCATCGCCCTGCTGGGCCTGGCCGGGCTCGTGCTGGCGTTCCTGGTGCTCCGGATGGCCTGGCGCGCGGGCACCTGGTTATTCGCCCGCTACGTCGCCCCCCGTCCCGTCGAGGACGTGCTCACCGTCGTCGCCGCCTCCATCGCCACCGGCGTGTCCGCCCAGGGCATGTGGCGCTTCTCCGGCGACGTGCTGGGCCTGGACGGACCGCTCCGGCTGCTGCTGTTCGCCTTCATCGAGGTCGCCATCATCACCTCGGCCGTCCGCGCCCGCCGCAACATGCGGGAGAACTTCTCCGCCGGCATCGACGGCATCGCGGTCTGGGCGCTGACCTGCCTGACCGCCGTCCTGTCCAGCATGGACGCCCGCAGCCTCCCCGAGGCCGTCTTCCGCCTGGCCGCCCCGCTGGTCGCCGCCTGGCTCTGGGAGCGCGGCATGGCCATCGAACGCCACCGCATCCGCGGCACCGGCCGCATCAACTGGCGCCTGACCCCCGAACGCCTGCTCGTCCGCATGGGCCTGGCCGAGGTCAGCGACCGCACCGCCTCCGAGGTCGACGCCCACCGCCGGCTCACCCGCGTCGCCCTGGCCGCCAAGCGCGCCAAGGCGCTGCGCGACAGCGGCGCCTCCGAGCGCAAGATGCGCGGCGCGCTGGCCAGGCTCGACAAGGCCATGGACCAGGCCGTCGAGCACACCGGGCTGGCCGTCGACCAGCAGCGTCAGGAGGCGCTGCTGGCCCAGATCGCCGCCCTGTACAACACCACCGCGCTCATCGACGCCGACCCGCGCGTGCCGTGGGAGCCCGAGGCCGACCACCGTCCCGTGCCCGCCCGCCCGGCGCTGCCGCCCGCGCTGGCCCAGCTCGTCGAGGACGAGGACGAGGACGTCGAGGTGTTCGACGCCACCCCCCAGGTCGTCGACACCGCCCAGCGCGCCGCCCAGATCAGGGCCGCCCGCGAGTTCTGGGACCGGCAGATCGCCAAGCGCATCGTGCCGCGCTCGGTGGACATCGCCCAGGAGATCGGCGTCCCGCTGGCCACCGCGCGCGAGTATCGTGCCCTGTGGAAGCTGGAGCCGCAGGCGCACGCCCTGATCGAGGCTCTGTACCAGCAGCACGGCATCGTCGACACCGGCGCCTTCCCGGCCATCGCCGACGACGGGCGGGTGCTGGCCAAGTAGGGGGAGCTCGGTTGCGGGAGCGCACGCTCGAACGCGTCAGGAAACTCCTGGCCAAGGCCGAACGCACGGACAACGAGCACGAGCGGGCCACCTTCCTGGCGGCCGCCTCCGCCCTGATGGCCAAGTACGGCATCGACACCCTCCCGCCGCCCGGCACCCGCCAGACCCCCGGCGACCGGATCGTCACCCTGCCCGCCCCGTGGGCCAGGGAGAAGGCCCGCCTGGTCAGCCTGGTGGCCCAGGCCGTCCGCTGCCGCCCGCTGCTGATCGGCCGCGGCGACGGCGGCC
>NZ_JBSFGJ010000634.1:0-4233 GCF_053596515.1 Nonomuraea sp. NPDC001684 | reverse complement strand
TCAGCTCCGACCTCGTCACCCCACGAGCGGACCGCCTCACGCATGCCCACCTCCGCCCGAAATCGTCGGCTCCCGGACGGACCGCCTCTCACATGCCCGCCCCAGCCCCGACCTCGTCACCCCACGCACGGACCGCCTCACGCATGCCCACCTCCGCCCGAAATCGTCGGCTCCCGGACGGACCGCCTCTCACATGACCGCCCCAGCCCCGACCTCGCCACCCCACGAACGGACCACCTCTCGCATGGCCACCTTCAGGTGAAACCGCCTCCACCGCACTTGCCGGTCCACCGTCGAAATGTCCTTCAGTCGCCTCAACCTGGAACAGGTCCCTTCGCCCGAGGCTCGCATCCTTCGATGGCCGCTTTCCGCATGCCCCCTCTTCGAACCAGCAGCCCTCCACGGGCTCTCCGGCTTCGGCATACCGTCTTCGGATTCCCCGTTCATCGAGGCGGCCGACATGGCGGCCTCACCCATCCGGACAAACCCCTCCAGCAGACTCGGAATTCACGTTCGCTCGTCCTCAACGGGCTCATACGGCGCGAGAGGCCAGTTAGCGCAAGCCCCCGTCGCCATGCACATCATCAGCAGACCGGCATCAGCGTCACGAACCTCCGGCGTGGACGGCCTCGAGCTCCGTACTCGACCACCTTCGACAGGCTCGTGGTTGGTAGAAAAACGACTTCGATGAATCAGTGATCAGCAGTGGCGGTTCTTCGGTAGTGATCGCGCTCTTGGCGGCGGAGAATCTTCGGCTGGTTCGCGGGCTATCGATGGACCGTCTCGGCGTGCCCCGTGAAGGCGGCCAAGGCACGATCCAGGCCCGGCCGGTCCGGAAGGCCGTCGGTGTCGGCCGCGCACTGGACGACGAGTGCCGCCACTGCCGCCGCCTCGCGCAGGCACACCTCGTACGACTCACCGCGCAACATCCCCGACAGGAACCCGGCGGCGAAGCCGTCTCCTGCTCCCACGGGATCGGCCACCGGCACCGTGAACGCCTCCTGCCGCAACCCTGCGCACGTGGCGGACTTGTCCCGGTGCTTGACCACGGTGAGGCCAGGCAGCGTCGCCGGGTCGACGTGGAGCAGGTCGAGTTCGTCCTCACCGGCCAGCACCACGTCCGCCCTGGACAGGAGCGGCGCCACCCGCTCGCGCCACGCCGCGGGTTCGCCCAGCTTGTAGCGGATGTTCGGGTCGATGGAGACGAGCGCTCCGGCCTGCCCGGCCAGCTCCAGCAGCCGCAGGGTCGCCAGGTGTGCGGAATCCGACAACATCGGAGTGATGCCCGTGACGTGGACGATCTTCGCACCGTTCACCATCTCCGGCGTCAGCTCGTCCGGCCTCAACCTGGATGCGGCGGCCCCGGAACGGTAGTACTGCACGTCGATGGCCCGGAAGGGATGACTGTCGCGCACCAGCAGACCGGTCGGCGCACCGGGGTCGACGACCGCGTGCCGGGTGTCGACACCCTCGGCTCTGAGCATGGACAGGACCGCCCGGCCCGCTGGGTCAGCGCCGACCCGGCCGAGCCAGCGCACGTCATGGCCCAGTCTGGCAAGCCCCGCGGCCACGTTCGACTCCGCGCCCGCGATGGAGCGACGGAACACTGTGGCACGCTCCAACGGGATGCCGGGCTCGGCCAGCATCAGAAGCATGGCCTCACCGCACACCACGACGCTCATGACTCGCCCATCTCCTGTCGTTCTGGATCCGTCAACGGTGCTATCACGTCATGAAGGACAAGAGAAGGATCACTCAGGTCGTCTTGTAGGAGGAGGGCTGGGAGATGTCGATCCTGGATCGGTCGGGCAGAGCCAGCGCGGCGGCGAACCCGACCACCGCACCGACGATCATGAAGATCGCAATCGCTTGCCAGCCGTAGTCGTGCAACAACCATGTCGCGATCAGCGGCGCGGGGCCGCCGGCGATGATCGAGGCGAGCTGATAGCCGAGACCCGCGCCACCGTACCTGAGGCTGGTCGGGAAGCTCTCGGCGATGAGCGATGCCTGCGGGCCGTACTCCATGGCGTGCTGGATCTGCGTGATCATGATCGTCAGGAAGACCACCAGCACGACGCCGGTGTTGAGCAGCACGAAGTACGGGAAGGCCACCACTGCCAACAGCGCTGCGCCGGTCGCGTAGACGAGCCGGCGGCCGACACGGTCGCTCAGGTGCCCGAAGAACGGGATCGCGATCAACTCCACCGCCGCCGCGCACGTCACCGCCGACAGCGCGACCGTCCGGGACAGGCCGAGCTGCTGGGTCACGTACGTGATGGCGAACGTCGTGTAGAGGTAGAACGGCATCTGCTCCGACACACGCAGCAACGCGCTGAGCACCACCTCCTTCGGATGCCTGCGCAGCACCTCGACGACCGGGAGCCTGACCACCTGCCGCCGTTCCAGCACCCGCGCGAACATCGGGGTCTCCAGCACCTTCAGCCGCACCCATAGGCCGACCGCCACCAGCGCCAAGCTGGCCACGAACGGCACCCGCCACCCCCAGTCCTTGAAGGTGTCGCCCGTCGTGGCGGCCAGCAGCGACATCGCGCCGGTGCCGAGGATCAGCCCGATGGGCACGCCCACCTGCGGCCAGCTCGCCATGAGCCCGCGCCTGCGCTGGTCGCCCCACTCCATCGACAGCAGCACCGACCCGCTCCACTCGCCGCCCACCGCGATGCCCTGCAGGACGCGCAGGACCACCAGGATGATCGGCGCGGCGATGCCGATGCTGTCGGTGCCCGGCAGCACGCCGATGAGCGCACTGGCCACGCCCATCGTCAGAAGGGTGACGATGAGGGTCGCCTTCCTGCCGATGCGGTCGCCCCAATGTCCGAAGATCGCCGCACCCACGGGCCGGGCCGCGAAGCCCACGGCGTTGGTCGCGAAGGCCGCGAGCGTGCCCGCGTACGGCGTGGACTTCGGGAAGAAGACCTCGGCGAAGACCACAGCGGCGGCCGTGTTGTAGAGGAAGAAGTCGTACCACTCGATGGCGGTGCCGACCACGCTGGCCGTCGCGGCCTTGCGCACCTGGGCTCTGTGCTCGGCGGTCGTTAATCCGCTGCTGCTCTCGGTCACGCTGCACCTCGAAGGCGTTCCTGGGCCGCGTCCGCGCCAACGGTTGCCTTACCCCGCGCCCGCGCCTCGAACCACCTCCGGCCTCCTCCCCCAGCGGGAAACCCCCGGCCATGGTCACGCCTCCCCTCGTCGGGACGCCCCCTGACTCCGCCCGGCTGGATGCGGAGCCGAGCAGAACTCTAACACTCGTTAACTCGTGCGGCTACCGGCTTCACTGGGCGGCCACATCGCGCAAGGGCATGACCCGAAGGCCGTCAAGCAGGGGATTCACCTTCATTGCCGGGGTCGGGCAACCCGGCGAGGACGGCGTCGAGCGCGAACTTGAAGTGTTCGACCTGATCGGCCCGCAGGCGGGCGGCCTCGACAGCGTGATAGTGCGGATACCTGTCGGCGGGCAGCTCGGTCCAGTCCCGCGCGGCGGCCTCGTGCAGGACGAGATGCCCGACGCACACGCGCAGCACCGCCCCCTTCACGTGATCCGCCTGGTCAGGAGGGAAGCCCGCATCCAGGAGGATCCCGAAGATGGCCTCGTGGAGGCTCATCACGGGCGCGCGCCGGGCGTACGTGGTGATGGACCAGACCGAGGCTCTGGGGTGCTCCAGCGACTGCCTGACCATCGAGGCCATGAGCCCGCGCAGCTGATCCTTCCATCCCCCTTCACGAGGGGCCTGAGAGACGATCTTGCTGCACACCTCGTCCACGATGGCCTCCAGCAGCGACTCACGCCCGTCGAAGTAGTGATAGATCGCCGTCGCCGTCACATCGAGACGTTTGGCCAGCTTACGCATGCTGATCCCGTGAGCGCCGTCCGCCTCGAGGACCTCCAGGCCGGCTTCCAGGATCTTGTGACGGGTGAGCATCAGAATTGACCTCGCGCTTAACACATGTTAGAAATCTAACGGCCGTTAACTCGGGACAGCTTATCCGAGGAGAGAGCATCCTCGGCTGCCGCTCTTACGTGCCGTCCAGCCATCCATCCATGGTCAGCCGCTCACTGGGAGACACCCCCGTGTCCACGACATCCAAAGTGACAGCGCCGGCGACGGCCCCGCGCCGCCCAAGACGCCGGATCCTGATGCGAGCCCTGCTTGTGCTGCTCCTGCTCATGGTCCTCGCGGTGGCCGGCGCGGCCTACGCGGTGAACCGGGGCGGAGC
>NZ_JBSFGJ010000633.1:0-4234 GCF_053596515.1 Nonomuraea sp. NPDC001684 | reverse complement strand
ACGCTCCAGATGGGGCCGAGCGCTCCGGTCCGCTCCACCGGGCCCTCCTCGATCCCGACGCCGTGCCGGGCCAGCTCGTCCATGACCGTCTCGACGGGGTCGGCGGTGATCAGGCACAGGTCGGCGCTGCCGGGCACGGGCCGGGCCGCCTTCGGCTCGAACTCGCGTCCCGCCTCGTGCAGGTTGATCTTGCTCTGCCCGAACGCCAGCGCCCGCCGCCCATCTCCGAACGTCACCGCCTCCATCCCCAGCACCGCGGTGTAGAAGCGCACCGCGGCCTCGACGTCGGCGACGGTCAGCACCAGGTGGTCCAGGCGGTCGATCCTCATGTGGTCCCTCGCTCCTCGATCGGTTCTCCGTCCCATAGTCTGCGCATCTCGGGGCACGTACGCAGCAATTCCCCCAGCGGCCCATGTCCCGCGACGCGGCCCCGGTCGAGGACGACCACCTGGTCGGCGCGTTCGAGCGCGGCCCGGCGGGAGGAGACCACCAGCAGCGTGGCGGGGCCGTGCCGGGCGACGCGCTCCCACAGCAGGTTCTCGGTCCCGACGTCCAGGGCGGACGACACGTCGTCCACGACGAGCAGGTCCGGGGCGCGGACCAGGGCGCGGGCGGCGGTGGCGCGCTGCACCTGGCCGCCGGACAGACGCACGCCCCGGGGGCCGACGACGGTCTCCAGGCCGTCCGGCATGGCGGCCAGGTCGTCCTCGAAGGCGGCCAGTTCCAGGGCGCGGGCCAGGTCGGCGTCGCCCGCGGGCAGGCCGAGGAGCAGGTTCTCGCGCAGGGTCTCCGAGAACAGGCGCGGGATCTGGCTCGCGTACGCCGCCCGTCCCGGCACCAGGAACGCGCCCGGGTCGGGCACCGGGCGGCCGTTCCAGGTGATCGTCCCGGTGTCGAGGGGCAGCAGGCCGAGTACGGCGCGCACGAGCGTGGTCTTGCCCGCGCCTACGGCCCCGGTGACGACGGTGAACGTGCCGCGCCGGAGCGTCAGATCCACGTCGTGCACCCCGCGCCCACCAGGGTGCCGAACGCTCAGCCCACGCACCTCCAGCACCTCCAGCGTCGTCGGCGCGGTCGGCCCCTCCCCGCCCGAGGGTGGCTCCATGGGCGGTGTGGGCAGGCGGGGGGCGCGCCTCAGGGGCGACCTTCCCGAAGACGGGGGCGAGGTGGGACGGAGGTGCGGGCTCGGGGGCGGTCCTTGCGGGCCTGGGGTGGGACGGAGGTGGAGGGGGTGGTTGCGGGTCAGGTCGGGGGTGTCCTGGTGGGGGGCGAGCAGGGCGGTCAGGCGTTCGGCGGAGACGTCCGCCCTGGGCAGGCGGTACAGGATGGAGCCGATGGTGCGGGGCAGCGCGGTGAGCCAGCCGACGTAGCTGGTGAACAGCGCGAGGTCGCCCACGGTGAACCCGCCGCGCCGCATCGCCCCGGCGGCCAGCAGCAGCACGACGCCGACGCCCAGCTCGACCGTGGTGCCCGTGGCGGCCTCCAGCAGGTCGGTGGCCAGGCGGCTGCGTACGGCGGCGTCCCGGCGGCGGGCGTTGAGCGTGCGCAGGCGGTCCAGCGCCGCCCGCTCGGCCCCGGCCGTCTTCAGCGTGAGCACGCCGCCGAACAGTTCGCCGACGAAGGCCGTCACGCCCGCGCCCAGTTCCCTGGCCCGCTGGTGCCGCCGTCTGATCACCCGTCCCATGAGCCTGCTCAGTACGCCGATCGCGAGCATCGGCACGACCAGCGCCACGGTGACGACGGGGTCGATCGAGACCATGACCGCCAGCGCCACCCCGCCGAACAGCACGCCTCCGGCCAGGGGGACGGACTCGTCGGCGAGCTCGACCAGCTCGGCCACGTCGTCGCGCAGCCGGGCCAGCGACTCGCCCGGGGAGCGCGGCAGCCGGGCGGCGACCGGGCCGCGCGCGGTCAGCACCGAGCCCAGGACGTTGGCGCGCAGCAGCGTGGCCGCCGCGTCCCACCAGTAGGAGCCGTAGGACCAGGCGAACACCAGGACGATCCCGCGGACCAGCTCGACGCCCGCGAACGCCGCGCACAGCCACAACGACTGCCGCAACGTCGCCGGGCTGTGCCCGCTGAGCTGGTCGAAGAGCTGCCGCAGCACGAGGCCGCCGCCGAGCGGCAGCACGTGGACCGGCAGCCACAACAGGATCTGCAGCACGTACAGGCGCACGTCGAAGCCGATCAGGCGGCCCGCCACCGCCAGGGCCCGGCGCGCGCTCACCGGCTCGTCCCGGCGGGGTCCGGGAGCCGGCCGAACCTGAGCCCGGCGCGCGTTCACCGGCTCACCCCCGCGGCGTCCAGCAGCCGGCCGAACCTGCTGCCGGGGTCGGCGGCCAGGTCGGCGCGGCGGCCGTACTCGACGAGCTTGCCGCGTTCCAGCACGGCGATCTTGTCCACGTGCGCCAGCGAGGAGAGCCGGTGCGCGATGAGCACGCCGGTCCGCCCGTCCAGCAGCCGCCGTACGCCGTCCTCGACGTGCCGTTCGGTGGCCGGGTCGAGCCTGCTGGACGCCTCGTCCAGGATCACCAGGCCGGGGTCGGCCAGGAAGGCCCGCGCGAAGGCGAGCAGCTGGGCCTCCCCCGCCGACAGGCCGCCCGGCTCGCCGTCGAGCCCGCCGGGCAGCGCGACCGGCCAGTCGCCCAGCCCCACCCCGGCCAGCACCTCCAGCAGGTGAGCGTCGTCGTGGCGGGGGTCGGTCAGGGCGCCGAACAGCGTGAGGTTGTCGCGGACGCTGCCGTCGAACAGCCGTACGTCCTGGGTGACCACGCCGACCCGGCGGCGCAGCGACTCCGGGTCGCACTCGCGCAGGTCGAGGCCGCCGATCTCGACGGTGCCGCCGGTCGGGTCGTACAGGCGCAGCAGCAGCTTGGCGAGCGTGGTCTTGCCGCTCCCGGTGCGTCCGACCAGGCCCAGGCGTTCGCCGGGGGCCAGGGTGAGGGTGATGCCCGACAGCGCGGTCTCGCCGTCGTCGGGGTAGGCGAAGCTCACGTCGTCCAGCCGCAGGCCGAGCGCGCCCGAGGCGGGCAGCGGCCGGGGCGCGGCGCGGACGGGCAGCGCGGGCCGCTCGGCCAGCAGGGAGCCGATGCGGGCGAACCCGGCCAGCGCCCCCTGGAACTGCCTGAGCTGGTCGATCAGCCGCTCGAACGGCGTGCGGATCATCAGGGTGTACTGGAAGAGCAGCACGGCGGTGCCGACCGTGAGCGCCCCGGCGTCCAGCAGCCAGGCGGCCAGGGCGAGCATCAGCGCGGTCCCGGCCGCGAACGCCACGTTCGTGGCCGCGAGCAGGCCGCCCGCGATGCGCGAGCCGTGCCACTCGGCGCGGAACCAGGCCCCGGCGACCTGGTGGAAGCGGCCGAGCGCGTGCCCGCCCGCGCCGTTGGCCCGCAGGTCCTCGGCTCCGGCCAGCCGCTCTTCGAGGTGGCCGTAGAGCGCGGCGCTCGCCTCCCGCGACCGGGTCGCCGACGGCACGGCGAGCCGCTGCGCGCCCGTCATGGCGAGCCCGGCCAGCAGGCAGTAGGCCAGCAGCGCCGCGCCCAGCCGCCAGTCGACGGTGAACACGACGGCGAGCACGCCGGCCAGCAGCAGCAGCCCGGCCACGACGTCGAGGACGAAGGCGACGACGAACTCGGCCACGGCCGCCACGTCGCCGTCGACGCGTTCGATCAGCTCGCCGGGCGAGTGGCGGGCGTGGAAGGCCAGGTCGAGGCCGAGCACGTGCCCGGCCAGGTGTTCGCGCAGGCGGTTGGTGCCGTCCCAGGCCAGGCGGCCGGCGAGCCAGGCGGCGGCCATGCGGGCGGCCTGACCGGCGGCGGCCAGGGCGAGGTAGCCGAGCGCGATCACGATCAGGTGGCGCAGCCCGGCGCCGCCGGCGGCGTCGTCGACGAAGCGGCGGGTGACGTGGGGCGCGGCCAGCGGCAGCGCGGTGGCCGCGGCGGTGGCGGCACCCAGCGCGAGCGCGGCGCGCGGGGCGGGCCGCAGGTGGCGCAGGGCCTGCCGGGCGGGTCTAGCTACCTGCGGACGGGTCCTGGTGAGCGGGGATCTCAAGAAGCGTCATGCCCTCTGAATAGGTGGGTGTCCTGTGCTGGGAGGTCATGAACGCTGTCCTCATCGATCCGCTCCTTCGTCCGGCGATCGGCGCCGCCGGGAAGTACAACAGCCGCCCGCGCCGCGCCGCAACCGGTTTTGGCCGCCTACGGGATCTATACGCAGCCTATACAGCCGCTGCTCA
>NZ_JBSFGJ010000632.1:0-4243 GCF_053596515.1 Nonomuraea sp. NPDC001684 | reverse complement strand
GCCGCGCCCGACCAGGGTCGCGGTGGCTCGCTTGCCCGCGCCGTAGGCGAGGACCACCTGCCCGACGGACGCGGCGGTGAGGGGCAGGATCTGGTGGTTGGTCCTCGTCGCGTACGGCTGCGGGACGTAGGTCGCCAGCAGCCAGGTCAGCGCGTTGCGCTCGGCGTCGGTCCCGCCGCCGGCCCTGAACACGACGTCGGCGGCGGCGAGGCCGTTCTGCCTGGCCGCCGACGTGGCGGCCTCCGCGGTCAGGGGATGCGGCAGCTCTAAGTCCTCGAATCGCTCGTAGGTGTAGTCGATCGGCATGGCGGCCTCTTCTCCTGATCACCGCACCGCGCGCGGGTGCTCTGCCCTGTCCCCGAGCGGCTACGGTCAGTCCCTGATACGAGCGGCCGCGTGATCCTTCGGCGCGTCCCGGTCTCAGCCCTGGCCCGCGCGGGGTGCGCCGGCGGTGCGGTCGAGCTCGTCGATGAAGGTCAGGATCCGGGAGTTGACCCGTTCGGGGAACTCGCCGTTGATGGCGTGGGAGGCGTCCGGCCACAGTTCGACGACGGCGTGGGAGAGCAGCCGGCGGGCGCGCTGCGCGGCCTTGCCCGGATCGTGGATGATGCTGCGCCCGGCGATCAGGGCGAGCACCGGCGCCTCGACGCCGGCCACCTGGTCGTCGGCCGGGTTCGACGGCGGCGGCAGGAAGGAGGTGAAGTCCCGCATGCCCGCCGAGATCACGTTGGCGATGGGCTCGTCGCCGGAGGCGTCGGCTCCGCCGGAGATCCAGCTCAGCAGCTTGCGGCGCCACGACTCGGGGAAGGACGGCACCACCGACCCCAGCGAGACGATGACGACCTTCCAGGTGATCCGGCCGAACGTGATCGCGGGGTCGAGCAGGCTCACCGAGGCGATCTTGTCCGGGGCGCACATGGCGAGCTGGAAGGCGCTCCACCCGCCGATGGACACCCCGAGGAGGTGCACCCGGACGGTGCCGAAGCCGGTGGTCACGTCGTGGGTCTCGGCGGGCTCGGGCAGCTGCGCCATGGCCTGGTCGTGGGCGGTGCGGTAGCGCGCGAACGCGGACGGGTCGCGGAAGTGGCCGAGCCGCCTGCCGCGGAAGGCGGCTCCGGGCACGCCTTTCTCGCCAGGGCCGTCGCCGACCCCGACGTGCTCGCGTTGCACCGGACGGGCGGCGCGGCGGTCCACCGCGAGATCGCCGCCCTCGTGACCGGCCGGTAGGGCCGGAACGGGCTCTCACCAGCGGTCCCAGTGCAGGACCTCCTCGCGCGGGATGCGGGGAGCGGGCCTGAACTCGGTGCCGATGGTGAAGGCCAGCGGGATGAACGCGGCCAGCATCACCTTCTCGTACGGCACCCCGAGAACCTGGGCGAGCTCCCGTTCGAGGGGCGCCTGCGCGGTCGTCCACACCGTGCCGAGGCCGCGGGCCCGCGCGGCCAGCATGAAACTCCACACCGCCGGCAGGATCGACCCCCAAGCCCCCGCCTGCGCCTCCACCGTGGCGCGGTCGGTGCGCCCCTCGACGCCCGGGATGACGAACGCGGGCACCCGGTGGATGTTGGCGGCCAGGTGACGCAGCCCGTCGAAGACCCGCTCGGTGGAGCCGCGGTGGTAGTTCATGCGCCACAGGTCGCGCTCGCTCAGCGGCTGCCCGGTGGCCCGCGACAGGGAGCGCAGGAAGAGGTCGGCCACGGCCCGCCGCTGCTCGGGCTCGGTGACGACGAGGAAGTGCCAGCGCTGCCGGTTGCGTCCGGTGGGCGCCTGTACGGCCAGGTCCACGCACTGCTCGATCAGCTCGCGGGGCACCGGACGGGTGAAGTCGAGGCGTTTGCGCACGGCGCGGGTGGTGCTCAGCAACTCGTCGGGCGTGAGATCCAGTGTCACGGCAGGTTCCCTTTCAGTCGATCGGTACGGCGGCGGGACGGCGGGCGCGCAGCCCGTAGGCGGCGACGAGGGCCCCCAGCAGCGAGAACCCGCCCGCCACCAGGAACGCGAGCCGGTAACCGGCCAGCGGCGACCCGCCCAGCGGCAGGACGGCGGCCAGCACCGCCACCCCGACCCCCGCCCCGATCTGGACGGAGGACGTGACCAGCCCCGAGGCCAGCCCCTGCCGCGCGTCGGGCAGGCCGGCGACGGCGGCGATGTTGAGGCTGGGGAAGGACAGCCCGTTGCCGACGCCGTGCACGACCAGCGCGGGCATCAGCACCGTGAGGTAGTCGCCGGTGACCCCGGCCCGCAGGAACAGCAGGATGCCCGCCCCCTGGACGAGCATCCCGGCGGCGGCCACCCGTCCCAACCCCCAGCGGCTGATCAGCCGGCCGGCCAGGTTGGCCGTGACGACGATGGCCAGGCCCATCGGGACGATCCCGAGCCCGGTGGCCAGCGCGGTGTAGCCGAGCACCTGCTGCAGGTACAGGACGGTGACGAACTGCCAGCCGATGGTCGCGCACGCCCAGGTCAGCGCGGCGAGGTTGGCGGCGCCCACCGTCCCGGACCTGAACACCTCCAGCGGGACGAGCGGGCTGGGCCGCCCGCGTTGGATGAGCACGAAACCGCCGAGCAGCGCCACGGCCACCACACCGGCCGGCCAGTTCCGCTCGGTCAGCGCGAACACCAGCAGCAGCACGCCCCCGGTGACCGCGACCGCCCCGGCGGCGTCGAACCCGCCGCGCGCCCGCTGCGGCCGGACGTCGCGCGGCAGTGCCAGCGGCGCCGCGGCCAGCACCAGCGCCGCGACCGGCACGGGCAGGAAGAACACCAGCCGCCAGCTGATCTCCGCCAGCAGGCCGGAGGCGATCAGCCCGGCGGTGTAGCCGGTGGCCCCGGCCAGCGAGTAGACCCCGAGCGCCCGGTTGCGCGGCGCGCCCTCGGCGAAGGTGGTGGTGATGAGCGACAGCAGGGCCACGCCCATCAGGGACAGGTCCATCGAGTCCAGGAACACCGCCGCGCACAACACCACCAGGGCCGTCCGTGCGACGCGCTCAGTCCGTGCCACGTCCACTCTCCATCTGAGTACAAACAATTTGCTGACAGACGATTGGGACCGTACGGCTACAAATCATCTGCTGTCAAACGATTGGAGGTGAGATGGTTTGCGTTAGACTCGGCGTCGGAGCGAAGAGGGGGATCCATGGCGACCACCACCAGGACAGGCGACCGCGCACGCCAGGCGTACTTCCCGCGGCTGGCCGCCGAGCGGCTGGACATCGCATTGTGCCGGGCCTCGGCCGCCGTGGCGCGCGCCGCCGACGCCCACGCCACCACGCAGGGGCTCGGCGTCGGCCAGCAGCTCGTGCTCCAGATGCTCGACGCCGTCGGCCCCTGCTCGCAGCAGACGCTCAGCGAGGAGCTGCGCATCGACCGCAGCGTCATGGTCAGCGTCTGCGACGACCTGGAGCGGGCGGGCCACGTACGCCGCGAGCGCAACCCCCGCGACCGCCGCTCCTACGCCGTCACCATCACCGACCCGGGGCGGCGGCGGCTGGCCGAGGCGCAGGCCGCGATCCCGGCCTTCCTCGACGACACCTTCCAGTCCCTCACGCCGCAGGAGCGCGACCAGCTCACCGCCCTCCTCGGCAAACTCCTCAACACCGGTTCCTGAGGCGTCGGCTCCTGGGGCGCCGGTTCTCGAGGCGTCGGGCGGCCGTGGTTGTCGTCCTCCCTGTGGCCGGAGGGACCGGCCTCGGGGAGGAGCCGGGGCCGCCGCCGGCGTCCGACAATCGCAGTGCGGCCCCGGAGATCATCGGGGCATCCGGCGGCCGTCACGGAAGCATCTCGCGTACGTCGCGACCTCACCGCAGGAGCCCATGTGACCCGTCTTCGTCCCGTCATCACCGTCGCGCTGCTGGCCGCGGCCACAGTGGGGGCGCTGTCCCTGCCGGCCCAGGCCACCGAAGGCAAGTCGTGCAACACCGGACCGAACGGACCCGCCTGCCACTCGCCCGGCTGGGGAACCAAGTAACAGGAAGGATCGCCATGCGTCACGCACGCCGCCTCGTCATCGCCACGCTCCTGGCCGCCGCCTGGGGGGTCCCCGCCGCCGTTGCCGCCCAGGCCGACAGCCGGACCGACTGCTACCAGATCTACAACCACAACTACCAGGCCCTCGTCGCCCGGGGCTGGAGCCCTGAGAAGGCCGCCAACGAGGCGCTTCTCTACTACGAGGAGTGCATGCGGCTCAAGGAGAACCCCGCTTCGAGCACCCCGACTGACTGAACCCCGCCGCGAAGCGTCCTGC
>NZ_JBSFGJ010000631.1:0-4243 GCF_053596515.1 Nonomuraea sp. NPDC001684 | reverse complement strand
TATGGCGAGCAGGAACGAGACGGCCCTGGCCGTCGGCGTCCCCGCCCCGGTCGGCGGCCTGTACACGTGGATCGCGGCGGCCTCGGCCGTGCTGACACCGACCTGCGCCTCTACCTCCGCGACCACGTGCGCAGCATCGTCTCCCGCCTGGTCGAGCTGGAGACCGCGCTGATGGCCCAGGCCGAGCAGCACGCCGAGACCGCCGCGCCGGGCATGACGCACCTGCAGCACGCCCAGCCCGTCTCCTTCGGCCACCAGCTCCTGGCCCACGTCCACGCCTTCACCCGCGACATCGACCGCCTCACCGACTGGGACAAGCGCGCCGCGGTCTCCCCGCTCGGCTCCGGCGCCCTGGCGGGCTCCTCGCTGCCGCTCGACCCGCAGGCCGTGGCCGAGGAGCTCGGCTTCTCCGCCGCCGCGCCCAACTCGATGGACGCCGTCGCCGACCGCGACTTCGCCGCCGAGTTCCTGTTCGACGCGGCGATGATCGGCGTGCACCTGTCGCGGCTGGGCGAGGAGATCGTCCTGTGGGCCTCGCAGGAGTTCCGCTGGATCGAGATGGACGACGCCTACTCCACCGGCTCGTCGATCATGCCCCAGAAGAAGAACCCCGACGTCGCCGAGCTGGCCCGCGGCAAGTCCGGCCGCCTGATCGGCAACCTCATGTCGATGCTCACCACGCTCAAGGGCCTGCCGCTGACCTACAACCGCGACCTGCAGGAGGACAAGGAGCCGGTGTTCGACTCGGTCGACACGCTGCTGCTCGTCCTGCCCGCGATGGCCGGGCTGGTCGCGACCATGCGCGTCAACACCGCCCGCATGGAGGCCTCGGCCCCCGACGGCTTCGCCCTGGCCACCGACCTGGCCGAGCTGCTGGTGCGGCGCGGCGTGCCGTTCCGCGACGCGCACGAGGCCGTCGGCCACCTGGTGGTCTGGTGCCAGGTCAACGACAAGGACCTCGGCGACCTGAGCGACGACGAGCTGGCCAAGGTCTCGCCGCACCTGACGCCCGACGTCCGCGACGTGCTCAACGTGCCCGGCGCGCTCGCGGCCCGCAAGGCCCACGGCGGCACCGCGCCCGACCGCGTACGCGACCAGCTCGTCGCCCTGCGCGAGGCGGTCGACGCGCAGGCGGCATGGGCCTCGGGCAACTGAGCGCCGCGCCGCTGCCGCGGAGTTTCTTCGACCGGCCCTCGCACGAGGTCGCGCCCGACCTGCTCGGACGCGTCCTCGTGCACGGCCCGGTCGCCGTCCGGCTCACCGAGGTCGAGGCGTACGGCGGCCCCGGCGAGGACCCGGCGGCCCACACCTACCGCGGCAGGACACCCCGCAACGCCGTCATGTTCGGCCCGCCCGGCCACCTGTACGTGTACTTCACCTACGGCATGCACTTCTGCGCGAACCTCGTCTGCCTGCCCGAGGGCCACGGCTCGGCCGTGCTGGTCCGCGCCGGCGAGATCGTCGCCGGCCTGGACGAGGCCCGCACCCGCCGCACCCCCACCGGCGGCCGGGGCGGGCGGGTCCCGGACCGTGACCTCGCCCGCGGCCCCGCCCGGCTGGCCGTCGCGCTGGGCCTGCTGCGCGAGCACAACGGCCTCGACGCGATCTGGGAAGGCGCACCCGCCGCCCTCGATCCCCTGACCGGGCACTCCGGGCGGTTTGGTCACGGGCCGGAGCACGCGACCTGGCTCACCGGCCTGCCCCACGGGTCGGCCGCCGTGCTCGAAGGCCGGCCCGCCGACCCCGGCACGATCCAGTCAGGCCCGCGCACCGGCGTCTCGACCGCCAAGGAGACCCCGTGGCGGTTCTGGATCGACGGCGACCCGACCGTCTCGCCGTACCGGGCTCACGTGCCGCGCCGGCGCAGCTCCGCGGCCACCTCCGTGGGGGAGACGCCCAGCTCGTGAGCGCTGAAGACGTGCAGATGGTCGCCGGTGTCGATCTCCAGCATCTCGCTGCGCACCCCGAACCGCCTGCGCACGTCCACCGTGACGTCCCCGATCGCCGCCCAGGGCACGTGCCGCCGGCCGGCGAACCCGTGCACCACCGTGATCCCGTCCGCGTCGGCCGACAGCCGCACCGGCACCAGCACGTCGCGCAGCCCCATCCCGCCCACCAGCACGGCCGCCGGCACCGCGAGGATCACCCCGCGCACGTCCCCGGCCACCCACCAGAAGACGGCGAGCCCGGCGCACGCCAGAGCCCCTAAGATCTTGAAAACGGCCAGCTCGCGACGGACCCTCCACATGGACACCGAGCGTATCCAAGTGGCGCGCCGGCACACCGATCGGGCAGGCTAAAGGCACCGACTCCGACTCAGGGAAGCCACATCACCGTGACCGACATCATCGACGACCTCGCGTGGCGAGGATTGATCGCCCAGTCCACCGACCTCGACGCCCTACGCGCGTCCATGGCCAAGGCACCGATCACGGTCTATTCCGGTTTCGACCCCACAGCGCCGTCCCTGCACATCGGCCACTTCGTGCCGCTGCTCACGCTGCGCCGCCTGCAGCTCGCCGGGCACAACCCGATCGGCCTGGTCGGCGGCGCCACCGGCCTGATCGGCGACCCGAGCGGCCGCAACACCGAGCGCTCGCTCAACTCCAGCGAGATCGTCGCCGAGTGGGTGGAGCGCCTGCGCGGCCAGGTCGGCAAGTTCCTCGACTTCGACGCGGAGTCCAACCCGGCCCGCCTGGTCAGCAACCTCGACTGGACCGGTGAGCTCAGCGCCATCGACTTCCTGCGCGACATCGGCAAGCACTTCCCGGTCAACCGCATGCTCGCCAGGGAGTCGGTCTCGGCCAGGCTCGCGGGGGAGGGGCTCAGCTACACCGAGTTCAGCTACCAGATCCTGCAGTCCAACGACTACCTGGAGCTGTTCCGCCGCTACAACTGCACCCTGCAGATCGGCGGCAGCGACCAGTGGGGCAACATCACGGCGGGCGCCGACCTGATCCGCCGCATCGAGGGCGGCCACGTGCACGTCCTGACCCAGCCGCTGATCACCAAGGCCGACGGCACCAAGTTCGGCAAGACGGCGGGCGGCGCGCTCTGGCTCGACCCCGAGATGACCTCCCCGTACGCCTTCTACCAGTACTTCCTCAACTCCGACGACCGGGACGTGATCCACTACCTGAAGGTGTTCACGTTCCGCAGCCGCGAGGAGATCGAAGAGCTGGAGAAGGCGGTCGCCGAGCGTCCCTTCGCCCGCGAGGCCCAGCGCACGCTGGCCGAAGACCTCACCGAGCTGCTCCACGGCCGCGCCGAGCTGGAAGCGGTCATGGCCGCGTCGAAGGCGCTGTTCGGACAGGGGTCGCTGGAGGACCTGCCCGCCGCCACGCTGGAGGCCGCCCTGGCGGAGGTCCCCAAGGCCACCGTCGCCGAGCTCGGGGCGTCCTTCGTCGACCTGCTGGCCGACAGCGGGCTGGTCGAGTCGAAGTCGGCGGCCAGGCGCGCGGTCAAGGAGGGCGGCGCCTACCTGAACAACGTCAAGATCACCGACGAGGCGTACGTGCCCGAGGCGTCCGACCTGCTGGCGGGCCGGTTCATGGTCCTGCGCCGCGGCAAGAAGTCGATCGGCGGCGTCGAGGTCGCCTG
Organism: Nonomuraea sp. NPDC001684; assembly: GCF_053596515.1. Lineage (NCBI taxonomy): Bacteria > Bacillati > Actinomycetota > Actinomycetes > Streptosporangiales > Streptosporangiaceae > Nonomuraea > Nonomuraea sp. NPDC001684. Next base: position 643 of record NZ_JBSFGJ010000631.1, on the reverse strand, counting down.
ATCCCCACCGGCGAGGCGGGCCCTACGGGGCCCGCCTTCCGCATGGCCGGGCGGGTCCTGCGAGGCCCACTCTGTTGTATGGCGAGGCGGCCCCCCAAGGAGGCCCACTGCCGCATGGCGAGGCGGCGCCCCGGGAGGCCCCTCTGTCCTATTTCCGGGCTGACGTCCGCGTCGGCGTCCGTGCTGGTTTCCGTTCTGGCTTCCGTTCGAACAGGGCCACCGTCAGCCCCGGCAGATCCGCCGAGTGCTTGACCGACACGGGCTCGAACCCCGCCTGCCTCACCTGCGCCACCCGCGGCACGGAGTCGCCCTGCAACCCCGCCTGCTTGGTGCCCCGCCACACCACCCAGACCCGGTCGCGCCCCGTCAACGCCGCCGCGACCTCCGACCTTTCGGGGTAGCCGAACCCGTCGGCGTCCGGCACGTCCCCTGTCTTCAGTACGTCGTCCGGCATCGCCGCGTCCGCGTAGTAGTCGAACCCGGCCCGGAGCTGGCTCTGCCCGTACACGATCGCGTCCTCCGGCTCCGCCTTGACCACTCGCAACGCCCACGGGATGTTCTCGAACCGCCCGTTCTCCTCGCGTACCGTCACATGCTCGGAAGCCGCGAGCAGACCCCCCACCAGCACGAGGGCCACCCCCGC
>NZ_JBSFGJ010000630.1:0-4252 GCF_053596515.1 Nonomuraea sp. NPDC001684 | reverse complement strand
GCTGCACCGGCAGATCACCGCGCCCGTGCGGTTCGCCCAGGCGCTGGCCGCCGTGGCCGCGGACGCGGACCTGCTGGTCGAGGTGGGCCCCGGCCGGGTGCTCAGCAGGCTGGCGGCCGAGCTGACCGACGTGCCGGCCGTCGCGCTGGACACCGACAGCGAGTCGCTGGCCGGGCTGCTCGGCGTGGCCGGCGCCGCGCACGTGGCGGGCGTGCCCGTCGCCTGCGAGGAGCTGTTCCACGGGCGGCTGGTCAAGCCGCTGGAGATCGGCGCGGCGTTCTCGTTCTTCGCCAGCCCGGCCGAGCAGGCGCCGCAGGTGCGCGTCAAGGCCGCCGCCCCGCAGCCGGCGGAGCGGGCGGCCGAGCCGGACGGCGGAGCGCGCGGCGGGACGGCGGCGAAGCCCGGCGAGTCCACGGTCGAGCTGCTGCGGCGGCTGGCCGCCGAACGCGCCGAGCTGCCGCTGGAGATGGTGACCGAGGACAGCAAACCGCTGGACGAGCTGCACCTCAGCTCGGTCACCGTCATGCACATCATCGACCAGGCCACCCAGCATCTGGGCGTGCCGGCGGGCATGGCGCCGGCCAACGTCGCCACCGCGACGCTCCAGGAGCTGGGCGAGGCCCTGGACCGGCTGGCCGCGCAGCCGCGTGCGCAGTCGGCCCGGGGCGTGGCGGGCGCGGCGCCGTGGGTGCGCCCGTTCGCCGTGGACCTGGACGAGCAGCCGCGGCCCCGGCGGACGGCCGAGGAGCGCGCGGGGTCGTGGCAGGTGTTCGCGCCCGCCGGTGCGCCCCTGGCGGGGCCGCTGCGCGAGGCACTCGAAGGGGAGAAGATCGGTTCCGGTGTCCTGGTGTGCCTACCCGCGCGGTGCGCGGCCGACGACCTGGAGCAGGCGCTGCTCGGCGCCAAGGCGGCGCTGGCCGGCGGGCCGGGCACCCGGCTCGTCCTGGTCCAGCACGGCCGGGGCGCGGCGGGCCTGGCCAAGACGTTCCACCTGGAGAGCGGCCTGCCCACCACGGTCGTGCACCTGCCGCAGGACGCGCCGCAGGCCGCCGCCTGGGTAGCGGCGGAGGCGGCGGCCACCACGGCCTTCTGCGAGGTGCACTACGACGCCGCCGGCGGGCGGCGGGTGCCGACGCTGCGGGCGCTGCCGTACCGGCAGGAGCGGGCGGAGGAGCCGCTGACCGGCTCCGACGTGCTCCTGGTGACCGGCGGCGGCAAGGGCATCACGGCCGAGTGCGCCATGGCCATGGCGGGTGGGGCGAAGGTGGCCGTGCTCGGCCGCTCCGACCCCGCCCAGGACGAGGAGCTGGCCGCGAACCTGCGGCGCATGGCCGCGACCGGGCTCACCGTCCACTACGCCAGGGCCGACGTCACCGACGCCGCCCAGGTGCGGGCGGCCGTGGCCGCGGCCGAGCAGGCGCTCGGGCCGGTGACCGCCGTCCTGCACGGCGCCGGGCGCAACGAGCCCGAGGGCATCGCCGGGCTGGACATGGACGCCTTCCGCCGCACGTTCGCCCCCAAGGTGGACGGCCTGCGCAACGTGCTGGAGGCGGTCGAGCCCGGACGGCTGCGGCTGCTGGTGACGTTCGGCAGCATCATCGGCCGGGCGGGCCTGCACGGCGAGGGCCACTACGCGACCGCCAACGAGTGGCTGGCCGACCTGACCCGCGAGGCGGGCGAGCGGCACCCCGGCTGCCGGGCGATCTGCATGGAGTGGTCGGTCTGGTCCGAGGTCGGCATGGGCGAGCGGCTGTCGGTCGTGGACCGGCTGGTCGAGCAGGGCATCACGCCGATCCCGGTGGACCGGGGCGTGGAGATCATGCGCCGCCTGGTGAGCGACCCCGACGCGCCCGGCGTCGTGGTGATCAGCGGGCGCACCGAGGGCATCCACACCGTGCGCCGGGAGGAGCCGGAGCTGCCGCTGCTCCGCTTCGTCGGCGCGCCGCTGGTCCGCTACCACGGCGTGGAGCTGGTCAGCGAGGTCGAGGTGAACGCCGGGACCGACCTGTACCTGGCCGATCACCTGCTGGACGGCAACCTGCTGTTCCCGGCGGTGTTCGGGCTGGAGGCCATGGCTCAGGTGGCTTACGCGGCCACCGGCCGTCCCGGAGCGCCCGTCGTGGAGCAGGCGGAGTTCGTCCGGCCGATCATCGTGCCGCCCGACGGGAGCACCACGCTCCGGGTGGCGGCGACGGTCACCGGGCACGACACGGTCGCGGTCGCCATCCGCAGCCAGGAGACCGGCTTCGACGTCGACCACTTCACGGCCGTGCTGCGCCTGGACGCCGACGCCCCGCCCGCCGGTCCGCCCGAGCAGTCCGGCGACGAGCTGCCGCCGGTCGCGCTGGACCCCGACACCCAGCTCTACGGCGAGGTGCTCTTCCAGGGCAGGCGTTTCCAGCGGCTGCGCCGCTACCACCGGGCCGCGGCCCGCGAGGTGGACGCCGACCTGCAGGTGGCGCAGGAGTGCGACTGGTTCGCCGGGTTCCTCCCGCCGGACCTGCTCCTGGGCGACCCCGGCATGCGGGACGCGCTGATGCACGGCAACCAGGTGTGCGTGCCCGACGCCACCCTGCTGCCGACCGGCATCGAACGCGTGCACCCGGCCGGGGCCGCGCTGTCCGGCGCGGACGAGGTGCGCTACTGCGCCTCCGAGCGGTCCAGGGACGGCGACGCCTACGTCTACGACGTCGCGGTCCGGACGAAGGACGGCGAGGTCGTCGAACGCTGGGAGGGGCTGCGGTTGCAGGCCGTGCGGAAGAAGGGCGGGGCCGGTCCGTGGGCGGCGCCGCTGCTCGGCCCGTACCTGGAGCGCACGCTGGAGGACCTGACGGGCGCGCGGGTCGCGGTCGTCGTGGAGCCGGGCGAGGGCACCGGCGACCTGGCCGTGGCCCGGCTCGGCACGGCAGAAGGCGTGCGGACGGTGTCGGCGCACGTGCCGGGACTGACGGTGTGCGTGGCCGCCCCAGAGCCGCTGTCCTGCGCCGTCGAGCCCGTCACCCCCGCCGGGTCCGGCGACCCGGGCGACCGGGACGGCGGGCGGCACGCGCTCGCCGGCGAGATCGCCGCGGCCTCCGGGGAGGACGCGGACACCGCCCGCGCCCGCGCCCGCGCCGCACTCGCCTGCCTGCGCACCACGGGCACGGAAGGGGGAACGGAAGGGGGAACGGCGGCGGGCACGGACGCGCCGCTCGCGGTCGCCCGGGCCGCGGCCGACGGATGGGTGGTCCTGACCGGCGGCGGCGCGGCCGTGGCCACGCTCGCCACCCGGGTGCACGGCCTGCCCGCCCCCGTCGTCGTCGCGATCCGCACCGAAGGGCGGTCCTAGCCCATGGGCACCTACTACGAGTACCTGCACACGGTCGGCTTCGAGGAGACCAACCTCGTCGGCAACGTCTACTACGTCAACTACCTGCGCTGGCAGGGACGCTGCCGGGAGATGTTCCTCATGGAACGGGCCCGCGACGTGCTCGCCGACCTGCAGGACGACCTCAAGCTGTTCACCCTCAAGGTCGACTGCGAGTTCTTCGCGGAGATCACGGCCTTCGACCAGCTGTCCATCCGGATGCGCCTGATCGAGCTGGCGCAGACGCAGATCGAGTTCGGCTTCGACTACGTCCGGGTCACCCCGGGCGCGCCCGAGGTCCTCGTCGCCCGCGGCAGGCAGCGAGTGGCCTGCATGCGAGGGCCGAACACCAAGACCGCGCCGGCGAGGGTCCCCGAGCCCCTGGTCAGGGCGCTCGAACCGTACCTGGCCTAGAACCCGGACCCAGGAGGTCACCGTGCAACTCCACTCATCGGCCCCGGCGCCGCAGGTCGCGGACGCCAAGGCGCTGCGCGACGCGTTCGGGGCGTTCGCCACCGGCGTCACCGTGATCACCACCGGCGGCGAGGTCCCGCACGCCATGACGGCCAACTCCTTCACCTCGGTCTCGCTCGACCCACCGCTGCTGCTGGTGTGCGTCGGCAAGGGCGCCGTGATGCACCAGTGCATCACCGCGGCCACGTCGTTCGGGGTGTCGGTGCTGGCCGGGCACCAGGAGGCCGAGGCGCGGCACTTCGCCGACCGCTACCGGCCGCTCGGCCTGGCCCAGTTCGCCGACGTCGAGGTGACGCCGGGCGAGGTCACCGGGGTGCCGCTCATCGCGGGCGCGGCGGCCCGCTTCGAGTGCCGGGTCTGGCGCGCCTACGACGGCGGCGATCACACGATCTTCGTCGGCGAGGTGCTGTCCCTGAGCCGGCGGGACGACTG
>NZ_JBSFGJ010000629.1:0-4257 GCF_053596515.1 Nonomuraea sp. NPDC001684 | reverse complement strand
GTTCGCCCTCGACCTGCGGGCCGCGATCGGCCTGGCGGGCGCGCTGCCCGGCCTGTGGGAGCCGCCGTGGGCCGAGCCGCCCGGCACCCTCGCCGGGGCGACCGGCCTGTACGCCTACACCGGCGCGTTACTGGTCTTCTCGGCGCTGCTGCCGCGTCGTCTGCGATCTATCCTGAGCAGATGAGCAGACGGGACCCCGACCGGCGCAGGGCGCTGCTCGACGCCGCCGACCGGGCCATCCTGGCCGAGGGCCCCGAGGTGTCGATGGCGGCCATCGCCGCCGAGGCCGGCATCACCAAACCCGTCCTCTACCGCCACTTCGGCGACAAGAGCGGCCTGTACCAGGCGCTGGCCGACCGCCACGTGCGCACGGTCATCGCCCAGCTCCGCCCGCAGTTCGCCGGGCCCGGCACCGACCTGCGGGCCCGTGCCCGCGCCGCCATCGGCGTCTATCTCGACCTGATCTCGGCCAACCTCGACCTCTACCGCTTCCTGTTCCACCGGGCCAGCGCCGAGGACACCCGCATCCGCTCCCACATGACCTCGCTCGTGCGCGGCCTGGGCGAGGAGCTGGGCCGGGTGCTGGCCGACGAGCGGGTGGTGGCCGACCCGGTGCGGGCGCAGGTGCTCGGCCACGCGTTCGTCGGCATGGTGCAGACGACGGGCGACTGGTGGCTGGAGCATCCGGAGGTCGACCGATCGCAGGTGGTGGAGGGGCTGGTGGACGTGATCGCGGCGGCCGTCGCCGGGGGCTGAGGGCTCCGGCGGGCCGACCGGTCGGGGCAAATCAGGTCAGGTCAGGTCAGCAGGCCGAGCAGGTCCCACTCGTTCTGGCAGGCGCGGCGGCCGAGGGCGGCCAGTTCGACCGAGGAGGCGCCGCCGCGCAGGTGCCGCATGGTCTGCGTGACGCAGATGATCCCCCATTTCAGCACGCCGAACGTCTCCCACCAGCGCAGCGCGTCCAGGTCGACGGGCCGGCCGCCGGCCTTCTCGTAGGCGGCGGTCAGCTCGGCGTAGCCGCCGAACCCGCCCACGGGCAGCGGCGAGCCGAACCGCCACGCCTTGACGCACAGCCAGCCCAGGTCCTCCAGCGGGTCGCCGGCGTGGGCCAGCTCCCAGTCGAGCACGGCCCTGACGCCCTCCGGGCCGACGATCAGGTTGCCGTTGCGGAAGTCGCCGTGCACGACGCTCGCCGGGACGGCGGGCGGCCGATCGGCCTCCAGCCTGCGCAGGGCCAGCTCGAACACGGGATGCGGCTGGCCGGTCAGGTCGAGCACGTCACGCCAGAAGCGCAGCGGGTCGGCGGGCACGGCCTGCGGCGCGGTCGCGGGTGCGGTCGCGGGGCCGGTCTCGGGCAGGCAGGACAGCGGCATGCGGTGGATGGCCGCCAGCGCCCGCCCGCACTGGGCGGCCAGTTTCGGCCTGGCCTCCCGGTACGCCTCGTCCCGCAGGATCCGGCGCGGGATGGTCTCGCCGGGGATCCGGCTCATCAGGACGTACGGCCCGGTGGGTGGGCCGGTGGGCGGTCCGGCTGGTGGGCCGGCGGCGGCCACGACGTGCGGGACGGGGACCCCGGCGTCGGCCGCCGCCCGCATCAGCCGCGCCTCCTCGGCCAGCCCCGTCCCCGCCTCCAGGGCGGCCCCCGGCCCGTCGAGCCGGAGCACCAGCTCGTGCCGGTCGCCGCCGGGGACGACCACGTCCAGGGCCCAGGTCTCCCTGGAGGCCCCGCCGGGCAGCCTGACCGCGTCCGGGACGGCCGCGTCCGGGCCGTACACCTCGCGGACGATCGTCTCGACGCGGTTCATCGGGGGCCGAACTCCCAGGCGCCGCCGGCCGCGTACGCGCCCAGCAGGCGGCGGCCGACCGCGTCGATGTGCACCTCGTCGGGGCCGTCGTAGACGCGCGCGGCGCGGGCGTGCCGGTACATGCGCTCCAGCGGCGTGTCGGGGGTCAGGCCGGCCGCGCCGTACACCTGGACGGCCCGGTCGATGACGTTGTGCAGCATGCGCGCCCCCACCACCTTGATCGCGCCGATCTCGACGCGGGCCTGCGAGCCGGCGTCCACGGCCTCGGCGGCCTGGAGCGTGAGCAGGCGGGCGGCCTGGATCTCGGTGTAGGAGTCGAACACGTGCTGCCGCATGAGCTGTTTGGCCGCCAGCGGCTCGCCGAAGGCGGTGCGCGCGTGCAGCCGCCGGCACATCAGGTCGAAGGCCCGCTGCGCCTGCCCGAGCCAGCGCATGCAGTGGAAGATCCGGCCGGGCCCGAGACGCCGCTGGGCGATGACGAAGCCGTGCCCGCGCTCGCCCAGCAGGTTCGCGGCCGGCACCCGCACGTCCTCGTAGCGCACCTCGCAGTGCGCGCCGCCGAGGCCGAGCACGGGGGTCTCGCGCACGATCGTGTAGCCGGGCGTGTCCGTCGGCACGAGGATCATGGAGAAGGCCCGGTGGGGCGGCGCGTCCGGCTCGGTCCGGCACATCACGGTCGTGTACGCCGCCACCGACGCGCCCGTCGTGAACCACTTGTGCCCGTTGATCACCCATTCGTCGCCGTCGAGCACGGCGGAGGTGGTGAGCTGGGTGGGGTCGCTGCTGGAGACCTCCGGCTCGGTCATCGCGAAGCTGGGCGAGATGTCGCCGCGCACCAGCGGCTCCAGGTAGCGCTCGCGCTGCTCGGGGGAGGCGTGCTCGTGCAGCATGAGCGAGTCCTGCAGGGTGAACGTGCCGAGGGCGAGCTGCCCGTACTCGCTGCGGCCCTGGACCTCGTTGACGTAGACGTAGTCGAGGAACGGCAGCCCGCCGCCGCCCAGCTCGCACGGGTGGCCGAGGGCCCACAGGCCCTCCTTCCTGGCCTCGTCCCGCAGCCGGGCCATGGTGGCGGCGGCCCGCGGCCCGCCCTCGTGCAGCACCTCCTCGGCCGGTTCGACGCGCTCGGTCATGAACGCGCGCACGGCGTCGCGGATCGGCCGGACGTGCTCGGGCACGGCGAAGCTCATGGGGTGATCTCAACCGAAATCCGTTGCGCGGTCAACGGTCGGCGCGCCCGCGCGGCAGCAGCGATCGAAGTCGAACCGCTCGGCGCAGGCCCGCTCCCACAGCCGGGCGGTGTCGCCGCCGGCGCGCGGGAAGACCAGCCGCGCGATCACCAGCGCGACCACCGCCCGCGCCCCGGCCAGGTAGAGCGCCGAGGCCGCGCTCTGGACGTGCGCGCCGGAGACGAACAGGTCGTCCACCAGCAACACCCGCGCGCCGTCGACGCGGCCCAGCACCTGGAAGGCCCGCTCGTCCGACCGCCGCCGCGCGAGGTTCTCGGCCGCCTGCGCCGACCCCGCCATCAGCACGGGACGGTGCAGCCCGCGCAGGTCGCCCACCATGTCCACGATCCGCGGCATCGGGCCGAAGACCTCGATGGGCCGGTCGAGCCGGGTGCCGGGCAGCGTGGTGACCATCGTGAAGGGGCCGCCGGCCAGCCGGGTCAGGCAGGCGGAGTGGGCCCGGTGGAAACGCGCCACGGTGGCGGCCAGGAAGGGCACCCGGCGCACGCTGCCCGGCGGGTCCCTGCGGCGGGTCACGATCGCGTGCAGCTGGGCGCCGTCGCCGTCGCGCACGCACAGCGAGACCGGCACGACGTGCTCGGTGTGGCGGTACAGGCCCTGGGTGGTGACGCCGCAGGTGACGCAGAGCCCGGACGGCCCGCCGGCGCCGGTGTGGCAGATCCGGCAGACGCCGGGACCGGCGGCCGGGACGTTGCGGAAGATCTGCAGGTACGCCTCGGTCACCGCGCGGGCGTCGCCCATGGTCAGAAGACGGTCGTCAGCCGGGTCACATCTACAAGATTGACCGCCTGGCGCGCCAGCTCGTCAATGCCCGCTACGACAGTGACTCCTCCCCGGTAGGCCAGCCGGGGCGTCCAGGGCAGGCCGGGCGCGGCGAAGACGTGCTTGCCCTGGGACAGCGCCATCGCCGCCCGCTCGCCGTCGCAGGCGCCGTCACCGGTTACGTAGAGCGCGGCGGCCAGCCCGCTGGTCACCAGCCCGGTCACCGCCCGCGTCCGGGCCGTCGCGGCCGTGCCCGGCCAGAACGGCGACACCGCCACGACGGCCCCCGGCCGCCCGCCGTCCGGACCGCCCACGAGGGCCCCCGGCTGACCGTCGTCCGGGCCGACCATGATCGCGCGGCCGCCGGCCGTCGCCGCGGCACCGGCGGTGCGCGGCGCGTCGCACACGACGGTCAGGCCGGCCGCGGCCAGCGCGCGGGCCGC
>NZ_JBSFGJ010000628.1:0-4318 GCF_053596515.1 Nonomuraea sp. NPDC001684 | reverse complement strand
GCCACTCCGGCTGCGGCGCGATGGCGGCGCTGCTGAAGGGCCCGGCGACCACCGAGGGCCTGCCGCAGCTGAGCCGCTGGCTGCGGCACGGCCATCCCAGCCTCGACCGGCTCGGCGAGGGCGGCCACGACGCCTCCGCCGAGGACGCCGCCCTCGACGCGCTGTGCCGGCTCAACATCCAGCAGCAGCTGGAGAACCTGCGGACCTACCGCAAGGTCGACGAGCAGGTCAGGGCCGGGCAGCTGACGCTGGTGGGGCTGTACTTCGAGATCGGCTCGGCGCGGGTGCACCATGTGCCGCCGCGCGCCTCCGCCGCCCCCGAGCCGGACGGCCCGCTGCCGACCGAGCCCACCCCCACGTAGGCGCGTCCCCCGCCGCGCCGGCCCGCCCGGCGCGGCGGGGTCACACCACGTGGTTGCGCAGGCCCAGCTCCTCCGGGTAGGGGGAGAAGTACGTCTGGTCCTGGACGTAGGTGGCCGCCTCGCCGCGGGCGTGGTGGCGCAGCAACGTCAGCGGCACGCTCAGCGCCACCCGGTGCGCCGCGTACGAGCCGATGACCTCGACCAGGTCGGCGCGGCGCACCGGGTCGAGCTCGTCGCCGAGCATGCCGAGGCAGTGCTGCAGCACGTTGACGTTGCGCCCGATCGACGCCTTGACCGCCATCGCCCGCCGGAACGCCGTGCCGTACTCCTCGGCCAGCTCCTCGCGCGGCCGGACGCCTGCGGCGGCGACCAGGCGGCCGGTCTCGCGGTAGCCCTCGGTGGAGTGGGCCAGCAGCTGCATCTTGTGCCTGGCCTGGAAGGCGACCAGGTCGCGCGGCCGCCAGTCGCCCTCCAGCAGCTCGCGCAGCCGCGCGTGGGCGAAGATGCGCTCGACGAACGCCTCCCGCAGGACGGCGTCGTTGAGCCGCCCCTCGTCCTCGACGGGCAGCAGCGGGTGGCCCTCGATCACCGCGTCGGCGAACAGGCCCCGGTTGTCGCGGGTCACCGCGTGGTCACCGGCGTACAGCGGGATGCCGTGGATGCCGCAGCTCGGGCTCTTGGCCTTGAACACGTAACCGTCGGCCGCCAGGGCCGGGGAACGTTCGGCGGCCAGCTCGTCCATCGCGGAGGTGAGGTCGCGGCGGCTCTGCCGGGTCATCAGGCGCGGGCCGGCGGGCGAACGCTCCAGGCGCAGCGTCTCGCGGGGCGCGCCGAGGCCGATCTCCATCTCGGGGCAGATCGGCACCCAGTCCACGAACGGCGCCAGCTCCTGCGTCAGGAAACGGGCCCGGCTGTGCCCGCCGTTGTGCCGTACCGGCTCGCCGAGCAGACAGCTCGACACCGCCACCCGCGGCCTGCCCCAATCCTGCGCCTGCGCCATGTCCTGACAGATGCCCAGCTCGCGCCTCCGCACGCCACGAAGATTTGTCGCAACCAGGGCGTAGCGTTCAGGCATGACGAATGCGCACATTCCGCTTGATGGCGAGCAGTGGCAGCCTGGGGACCTCGTCGTCGACGCCGACGGCGGCCTGTTCACGCGCGCGAGTGCGCAGGACGAGGCCGACGGCCTGCCCTGGGGGCGTCCCCGGCACGCGGCGCGGCACGCCGACGGGAGCGCCCACGTGCCGGCGGGCGAGGCGGGGGAGCAGGTGCCCGGCCGTCCGCTGACGTTGCTGCTGCGCGACGGGCGGCCGGCGCTGCCCGCCGTGCCGGCCGACGCGGCGACGGTGCTCGGCACGCAGGCCCGCCAGACCGCGGCGCTGGCCGGCGTCGGCGGCCTGTTCCTGGCCGCCACCGCCTTCGACCCGGACGGCGCCGGCGACCCGAGGGCGGCCCGGCTGCGCGCGGACCTGCTGGACCACGTGGTGGTGGTCGACGACGCGGAGGAACTGGCCGCGATGTTCGGCGGCGCGGCCGACGGGCTGCTGGTCGAGCTGGCCGAATGGCACCGGCGCAGCGTGGGCGAGAGCGCCTGACCGGGGCGGCCGGTCGCCCGTCCGGCCCGCTGTCGGGTCAGGGGCCGGTGGGGCGGATGCGGGCCATGCGGAGGCGGACCTGGGAGGAGGCGCCGGTCTGGGTGATGACGAACTCGTCGCACAGGCGGCGCATCACCCACAGGCCGTAACCGCCCGGCCCGATCTGGGGACGGGCGTCGGGGCAGGCGTCGGGCCCTAGGCGGCCCGCGTGGTCGCCGACGTCGACGGTGAGGAAGTCGTCGTCGGCCCAGATGTGCACCCAGCCGGCCCCGCCCGCGTGGTCGAGGACGTTGGTGACCGCCTCGTTGGCGGCGAGCGCGAGGTCGTCACCGCGCTGGGAGGCGAGCCCGGCCTGGAGCGCGTGACGGCGGACGAGCTCCCGCAGCGCCGCGAGGTCCCGGCTGATCGGCCAGCTTGCGGCAGCGCCGGGGGAAGGCTCGGACATCGATCCCTCCTACCCGAAATCACACACCGTGTGCCCATGATGACATCGACCCGGTCGTGCGCGCAGGCCAAGCGGAGACAGAAAAGGGCTGGTCCATCTTGCCCGAGTCGCGGCTTGCGCGCCATGCCCGACCAGGGGACCGTCCGGAGACGGGCCGTCTGACCGCAATGACGTATCGAGGGGCCGAAAATAGCATCGTTCCAAATGGGGGATTTATCCGGAAGTCCTGGCCGGGGACTCGATCTTGCTCCATCGTTGGCGATGCAACGCGGCTCCGCTGCTGCGGAGGCGTACCGAAAGCCAAGGGAGTTCCATGCTCAACCGATATCGGGCCCTGCCGGTCGCGGTGGCGATGCTCACCGCGCTGGCGGGTGCGGCCGCGCCCGCCGGCGCGGCGGCGCCCGCGCAGGCGTCCGCCGTCGCACCCCTCACCGCACCCCTCACCGCACCCCTCGCCGCACCCCTCACCGTGACGTTCGCCGCCACGGACGACGTGTTCATCAGCCAGGCCGAGCCGGCCAAGAGCTTCGGGACCGCGACCTGGATGAGCGTCTGCGGAGCCGCGTGCGGCAGCGCCACCGCGGGCCGGCGGGTCGGCCTGACCCGCTTCAAAGTCACCGGGATCCCGGCGGACGCCGAGGACGTCAAGGTCACCCTGGACGTCGTCCCGGCCAGGACGACGGACACCACCGTGTCGGTCCGTCCCGTGACGGGTTCCTGGACCGAGGCGGCCACGACCTGGAACACCCGCCCCGAGCTCGGGGCCGCGCCCGTCGCCTCGCACACCGGTTTCACCGCCGGGACGACGGTCAAGCTGGACGTGTCCGCCGCCGTCGAGGGCGACGGCACGTACGCCTTCGCCCTCACCGGCGACGACGACGCCGCCACCGTGCTGATGTCCTCGCGCGAGACCGGGAACCGCGGCCCGAAGCTCACGGTCACCTACACCGAGGGCGGCGGCCAGACCGACGGGCCGCTGCCGTTCGTGCTGCCGGGGAAGGCGGCCCTGCGCGGGTCGGCCAAGAAGGTGTTCGCGCACTACTTCACGCCGTACCCGGTGTCGCTGGACAACCAGGCCCCGGCCGGCGACTACTACGCCAGGAACTACCTCAAGCCGGACGGCGAGAGCGGCAAGCACGCCGCCTACGGCGGCCTGCTGCGCGACCGGCCGGTCGGACGCGACCCGATCAGCGGCGACTACGCGCTGGCCGACTTCAAGACCGAGGTCAGGCAGGCCATCGCGGCCGGCCTGGACGGTTTCACCGTCGACATCCTGTCGATCACCAGCGCCCACTGGACGCGGGTGCAGAACCTGATCAAGGCCGCCGAGGCCGTGGACCCCGGGTTCAAGATCGTGCTGATGCCGGACACGAACGGCCTGGCCTCGGTGGACAGCGCCGCGTTCGCCGCCGCGATGGCGAAGCTGGCCGCCTCGACGTCGGTCTACCGGCTCGCCGACGACCGTCTGGTGGTGGCGCCGTTCAAGGCCGAGGGGCGCACCGCCGCCTGGTGGGCGGCCTGGATGAAGACGATGGAGACCGAGCACGGCGTCAAGGTGGCGCTGGTGCCCTGCTTCCTCGACTTCAACAAGTACCGGGACGCCTTCGCCTCGATCAGCTACGGCTTCTCCAACTGGGGCAACCGCAACCCCGCCGCCAACGCCGCCCTGGGCGGCAACATCGACCGCGCGCACGGCATGGGCAAGATCTGGATGCAGCCGGTGTCGATCCAGGACGAACGCCCCAACCAGGGCGTCTTCGACGAGGCGGGCAACACCGAGAACCTGCGGGCGACGTGGAAGGGCGCCATCGACGGCAAGGCCGACTGGGTCCAGCTCACCACCTGGAACGACTACTCCGAGAACACCCAGTTCGCGCCGTCCAGGAACGCCGGTTGGACGTACCTGGACATCAACG
>NZ_JBSFGJ010000627.1:0-4322 GCF_053596515.1 Nonomuraea sp. NPDC001684 | reverse complement strand
CGTTGTTGTCGTAGGCGCGGCCCCGCGTCAGGGCCGCCGTGTCCCAGGCGTCGAACCGGCGAGTGTCGTTCAGCGCCGACAGCGCCGTCGCGCCGTGCTCGGCGAGCGCGAGATCACGCAGGGCCGGCAGGCCGTTCGCGTCCCCCCGGATCTCGCCGCTCGACGTGGGCGGCGTGGTGCTGATGTCGTACACCTTGACCGTGGCGGGGCTGACCCCGGACTCCCCCGCCACCAGCGTGTTCCCGGCGACGGCGACGAGCGGGGCACCGGTCGTGGCCGGCCCGACCCGGACGAGGGTGGGGGTCGCCGCCGACGTGACGAGGCCGAGGACGCCTCCCCCGCCCGCTCCGCCGCAGCCGAACCCGATCCACAGCCGGTCGTACGCCTGCGCCAGGCTCGACGGGCACGGGTACGCGGTGAGGTCGATGCGCCTGCTGATGGCGAGGGTGGTGCTGTCGATCTCGATCACCTCGTTCGAGCCGCGCAGCGCCGCGTACACCTTCCTGCCGTCCTCCGGCGAGGCCAGGGCGACGGCGCCGGACAGGCCGGGGATCGCGCCGACGACCTTGCCGTCGGTGGAGGTGACCACGATCCGGTCGCCGGCGGCGACGAAGACCTTCCTGTTGCGCGCCACCACGTCGCCGCCCTCCCCGGCGACGCCGAGGTCGGAGACGGTCGCGGCGTCCGCGGCGGTCGCGGCGGTGGGCGTCTGGGTGACGAGCAGGGCCGCCGCCAGGAGCAGGGGCCCGGCCCACGCGACTAATCGGCGGGGCAGATGAGCACGGGCAGAGGTCGATGTGCGCACAGGCACTCCGTTCTGGAGACGTCCTGGCATGACTGCGGGGCTCGCCTCCGTTGACGATCTTCGACAATCGAACACATATTCGCATATTGGTAGGCTGTCGTCCAGAACACTTCGATCACGGTGCTCCTCGAAGCAGGCGCTTGACTTACCAGGGCACGCGTCGGTTACTGGACATGACAACGGCGAGCGCGGGTGCGTCAGGCGGGAAGTCGATGAGCGCCGTCCGGGCCAGGCAAGGGGAAGGAACACCGTCATGACGGCCGCCCCAGATCAGGACATGTCCGGCTCGTTGCCCGAGTTCCCCGGCGTCAGGGCGGCGGCGTGCCCGTTCGACCCGCCGCCGGCCCTGCAGGCGCTCCGGCAGGACGCGCCGCTGACCCGGGCACGGCTGCGCGACGGCGGCACCGTGTGGCTGGTCACCGGCTACGCCGAGCAGAAGGCGGTGCTGAGCCATCCGCAGGTCAGCTCCGACGTCACCCGGCCCGGCTACCCGCTGCCGGTCCTGGCGCCCAACCGGCCCGACAGCGCGATCAGCTTCGTCTTCATGGACGACCCCGAGCACCACCGGCTGCGCCGCATGGTGCAGGGGGCGTTCACCGTCAAGCGGGTCGAGACCATGCGCCCGGCCGTGCAGCGCATCGTCGACCGTCTCATCGACGACCTGCTGGCGGGGCCGAGGCCGGTGGACCTGGTGGAGGCGTTCGCGCTGCCGGTGCCGTCGCTGGTGATCTGCGAGCTGCTCGGCGTCCCGTACGCCGACCACGGCTTCTTCCAGGACAACAGCCAGATCATCGTCAAGCGGGACGTGTCGGTCGAGGACCGGACGGCCGCGGGCGGGCGGCTGCGGCAGTACCTGGACGGGCTCGTCGGCGACAAGCTCGTCCGCCCCGGCGACGACCTGCTCTCCCAGGTGGCCGCCCGGGTCACGGCCGGTGAGCTGACCAGGCAGGAGGCGGCCCAGATGGGCGTCCTGCTGCTCGTGGCCGGCCACGAGACCACCGCCAACATGATCGCCCTCGGCACCCTCGCGCTGCTCCGCCATCCCGGCCAGCTCGCCCTGCTGCGCGGGAGCGACGACCCCGCGCTGATCGCGGGCGCGGTGGAGGAGCTGCTGCGCTACCTGAACATCACCCACGGCGGACGCCGCCGGGTGGCCAAGGAGGACATCGAGATCGGCGGCCAGGTCATCCGCGCGGGCGAGGGCATCATCGTGGCCAACGACATCGGCAACCGCGACCCCGAGATCTTCCCCGCCCCGGACGAACTGGACGTGCGCCGCGACGCCCGCCGGCACGTGGCCTTCGGCTTCGGCGTCCACCAGTGCCTGGGCCAGCCCCTGGCCCGGCTGGAGCTGCAGGTCGCCTACGGCACCCTCTACAGGCGCATTCCCACCCTGGCCCTGGCCGCCGAGTTCGAGAAGATCCCCTTCAAGCACGACGGCCAGGTGTACGGGGTGTACGAGCTCCCCGTGACCTGGTGACCGCACCAGCTCCGCGCCACCCCGTCAGGGAAGGGCGTCAGCCCTTGCGTCCTCAGGAACGAGACCTCACGGCCGACAGGCCGCCTCGCAGGGCGACGACCAGGAGCACGGTGGCGGCGACGTACAGGCAGAGCTCCACGGTCGAGCGGAGGCCGGCAGCCGTTCCCATGACTCCACCGGCCGCCGCTCCGATCGCCGTGCCGAGCTCGAGAACGAGAGCGCCGACGGCCATTGATCTCGCGACCGCGTCCGACGGGACGGATGCGGGTATCGCCGACATCATGAGGACGACGAAGACGCTGCCGCCGGCGCTGCCGACCAGTTCGTTGGATGAAGTCGTCGATCTGGAACCTGAGCCGGCGTCGGCGGGCCTCGGAGCTGTCATGCAGAGCGCTGTTCACGTGCGGGGCCAGTGCGGCGGCCAGCAATGTGGTGGTGACCGAGGCCAAGGTGGAAACGTCGTCGTGGGTGAAGTAGCCGGGATCCCGTACGAGTCCGGTCACCCAGCGGGCGAAGACCGCGCCCATGCCGTGCCGCGTGTCGAAGGCGACCGCGGTCAGCCGGTCGGCCACGTTCGACGGGAGGGGCATCATCAGGCGGGGGATCTGGAGCGTGAGCGTCGAGTGCGGTGCGCTCGACCGATCGCACCTGCGCCAGCCCTCGTAGGGGCGTGAGGTGTCGAGCACCACGAATTGCCCGGCGGTCATGGCGGCCTGCCGTCCCGCCTGGGACAACCCCCCGTCACCGGCGAGGAAAAGATTGATGTTGTACGCCTCCGGATCGAACTGCCTGATCAGCGACGTCGGCCGGCGTACCTGGATGGGGCCGTGGTTGAGCATGGCCATCTGCACGCCCTGCAGCTCCAGCACCCGCCCGGGAAGAACGGGTTCACCGGGTTCGTCGCTGTGAATGAGTGAAGGCGCGAGGTCCAGAACCCCTTGCTGCTGCCAGCGCGCCTGCGCGGCATTCGCGGAGCGGCTTTCTGCGGACCTGTCCGCGCCGAAATCATCAATGTGCACGCCGTTCCCTTCCGGTTAATCGGTCATGACATTCACGGAATCGCACACGTAGAAGCTGCTGGGCCCAGCGGGCGTCAGTCAAACAAATATGTGCGCGAAAAGGCGTGGCGCCGCGTAATCGGCTACCTCTGTTCATCGTCCTGAGCACGACGCCCCCGCCGGCCGCGACCAGCTAGCCGAGATACTGCTCAAAAACAAGCGGACGCGCGCAAGGAGCCGGGCGCAACGGCCCGCGCTGCGTCCCTCCGACGTGCCCGCGTGAGCCGTGCCGGCTGCGGCGCGGCCCCGGTGCCCGTGGTCATCCGGTGGCCGGGCAGGTGGTGCCGGGCGGCGGGAGTCTCAGGCTCGTCAGGTAACGGTTGACGTGGGCGGTGACGCAGCCGGTGTCGCCGTAGAGGTAGAGCATGTGGCCGTGCCCCTCGTACCGGACGCTGGACGAGCCCGGCACCGGGCGGACGACCTCCGCGACCTCGTCGTGGTCCGTCCAGCTGCCGACCCCCAGGAACGGCGTCAGGCCGCGGGCGGGCAGCGGCGCCGGCGGGTTGGTGACGGGCGCGGGCCAGCCGACGCAGGCCAGCGGCCACCAGGCCCGCTGCCCGGCGAAGTCCGGCGACAGCTCCGCCGCCCTCCGGAGCGCCTCGCGGTAGGCGGCGTAGCTGCCGTATCCCGCGCCGTCCAGGCAGTGCGTCATGTTCTGCCCGGCGAGCGAGGGCACCTTGGGGCTGCCCGACGACTGCCGCACGTAGTCGGCGAACCCCGAGGCGTCGCCGCCGGCGGCCTTGTCGATCGCGGCGGCGAGCTGGGCCCAGCGCGGCACGTCGGGTTCCCGGCCCGGCGAGGTGAAGCTGGGGGCGGCGGCGACCTTCAGGTCGAACCCGCTGTAGGCGGCCCCGGACGGATCGTTCTTCACCGGCACCGGTGAGCGGTCCGCGGCGGTCACCAGCCCGCGCCACACCTCGCCGACGTCCCGGCCGCCGGGGTGACGGCGCTGTTCGTCCTCGTCGGCATCCCCGCCACG
>NZ_JBSFGJ010000626.1:0-4334 GCF_053596515.1 Nonomuraea sp. NPDC001684 | reverse complement strand
GTGGCCGAGTCGGCCACCCTGCCCAAGGACCCGGAGTCCCCGATCATGGGGCTGTTCTACTGGCTGCGTCGCAACGACGGCTCGACCACCGAACGCAGCGCCAACCGGATCACGCTGCTGCGCGACACCGACGGTGACGGCGTGGCCGACTTCCGCAGCGTGTTCTTGGAGAACCTCAATCAGCCGTTCGGGATGGCGCTGCTGGCCGCGTCCGCCCCGTACTCGCTCGGCCCGGCGGCCCCGGATGGCACCCAGGCGGCCTTCTACGTCGCGGGCACGGACGGCGTCTGGCGATTTCCGTACAAGCTGGGCGAAACCCGGGTCACGGCCGCTGGGAAGAAGATCCTCGACCTGCCGGCCGGCGGCTACAACAACCACTGGACCCGTAACCTGTTCGCCGCCCCTGACGGCACCAAGCTCTACGTCACGGTTGGCTCGTCCAGCAACGCGGGCGAACATGGCCTGGATGCCGAACGACGGCGCGCCGCCATCCTGGAGATCAACCCTGACGGCAGCGGTGAGCGCATCCTGGCTTCCGGCCTCAGAAACCCCAATGGCCTGGCCCTCGAACCGCAGTCCAGGACACTCTGGACAGTCGTCAACGAACGCGATCTTCTGGGTGACGATGCCGCACCTGATTACTTCACGCGTGTACGCCCTGGTGACTTCTACGGCTGGCCGTGGAGTTATTGGGGGCAGCACGTAGACGAGCGGGTCCAACCACGGCGTCCCGAGATGGTGGCTCGTGCGCTCCGCCCTGACTACGCCCTCGGCGCTCACACAGCTCCCCTCGGTTTGGCCTTCTCCGAGAGCCCCACGTTCCCCGAGGCCTACCGAGGCGGCGCTTTCATCACCGAACACGGCTCCTGGAACCGCGGCGATCCGGTCGGCTACAAGGTCGTGTACGTCCCCTTCAAGAACGGCATGCCCAGCGCCAAGCCCCAGGACTTCCTGACCGGCTTCAAACCGGCCCCCGACGAGAGCACCACGTACGGCCGGCCGGTCGGCGTGATCACGGGCAAGAACGGCCGCCTACTGGTCGCAGACGACGCAGGAAACACGATCTGGCACATCACGCCCCGATCGTGACCCGCGGGCAGGAGGGTGTCGCGGGCCTCGGGCAGCCGGTCCAGGCCGTGCCTGACCTTGCCCATGATCGCCAGGCCGTTCGCCTCACTGGCCCGGTGCTCCAGCTCGCGGCACAGGGCCAGCGAGCGGTTCAACCTGGCCTCGGCGTCGTGGAGGCGTCCCACCTCCAGGTAGAGGCAGCTGAGGTTGCCCAGATTGACGGCCTGGGCCGGGGTGTGGGCGATGGCCTCGTTCAGCATGAGGGCCCGTCCGAGGTGTTCGACGGCCTCGCGAAGCATGAGGGCCCGTTCCAGATGATCGACGGCCTCGCGAAGCATTGCCAGGTCGGCGTACGTGGCGCCGGCGTTGCACAGGGCTGCGGTGAACGCCTCCTACCAGCCGGTCTCCTCCGTCAGGCGCATGGCCTCCGCCAGACGTATGGCCCCCGTCAGGCGCATGGCCTCCGCCAGACGTATGGCCCCCGTCAGGCGCATGGCCTCCGCCAGGCGCATGGCCCCCGTCAGGCGCATGGCCTCCGCCAGGCGCATGGCCTCCGTAAGGCGCATGGGCCTCCGTCAGGCGCATGGGCCTCCGTCAGGCGCATGGCCTTCGCGTAGTGGTGGAGGCCGGGCGACGGTCCACCGCTGCCCGGCCTTCGGCCGTTCGATCAGGCGGCCGAGGACCCCGAGGACGCCGAAGGCGTCGAGGACAGGCGTTCCTCGCCGGGAGCGTCCCCCAGTGGGATCCCGCGGACGCTGAGCAGGAACAGCAGCGCGCACCCGCCCGTCAGGGCGATATCGGCGACATTGCCGACGAACAACCCGCCGTAGTCGATGAAGTCCACCACGTGCCCCTGGGCGAACGCGGGCGGGCGGAAGAGGCGGTCGAGCAGGTGGGAGGTGGCCCCGCCGAGCAGTGCGCCCAGCCCCACCCCCCAGGCCGGCGAACGCAGCCGCCGGGACGCGTACAGGATGCCGGCGACCGCCCCGGCGGCGGCCAGCGCGAACACCCACGTCACGCCCTCCCCCAGGGAGAACGCGGCGCCGGGGTTGAGCAGCAGCCGCAACGAGAGCAGCCGCGGGATCACGGTGATCTCCTCACCACCGGACAAAGCCGACATCGCCCAGAACTTGGACGCCTGATCGACCAGGAGCACCACCGCGGCCAGCACGATCATCCACGCGCGAGGCCGCCTTCCCCGGCTGGTCTCCTGCGGGCCGCGTTCGTCCGACACTCTTGCCTCACAATCCATGGCTTCTCGCCCCGAATCTACCGAACCTTGGTCACGGCCACGCTCACTCAGAGCTGGGACGCCCTGCTGAGCAGCAGTTTCTCGGTGATCGGGGATTCGTGAGTGCCCTCGACCGTGCACGCGTGCGCACCGGCGACCGCGCCCAGTGCGACGCACTCGGGGATCGTCCGGCCGTTCAGGAGGCCGTACAGGAAACCGGAGACGAAGGCGTCGCCCGCGCCGTTGCTGTCGGCCACCGGGCCGGGCAGGGGCGCGGCGGGAAAGGCCCGTACGTCGGCCGAGTCGCGGGTCAGGACGAGGCAGCCGTCCGCGCCCCGCGTGCAGACGACTGTGTGGGCGCGCCCCTCGGCGAGGATGTCGCGCATCGTGGCCGCCGGGTCGGCCAGCGCGGTGGCCGACAGGAACACCAGGTCGGAGCCGTAGGCGAAGTCCTTCTGGTAGTCGGCGACACCGTCCCAGTCGTGCAGGTCGGTGGAGATGGGGACGCCGTCGAGGTCGGGGTAGACGTGGCGGCAGAAGTCCATGATCGAGATGTGCGCGTGCCTGGGCCGCGCACCGGCGTACAGCTCGCGGGGCAGCCGCTCCCCCGGCGTGACCTTGGGGTCGTGCAGGGAGGTGCGCCGCCCGTCGGGGCCGACGAGCAGCACGCTGCGCCGGGTGCCCGCCTGCGCCACCCCCCACCTGCAGTCGATGTCGCGCAGGGCGTGCCTGATCAGCGCGCCCTGCGGGTCGTCGCCGACGAGGTCGGCGAAGGCGACGCCGAGCCCGAGAGCGTGGCAGCCGAGGGCGACCCCGGCCCCGGTGTTGCCGACGCGGTCGACGACGGGCGGCACGTGGTAGGTGTCCTGGTACGGCAGAGGCAGCGCGGGCACGTAGACAGTGGTGTCCACCCCGGCGCCGCCCAGGACCAGCACGTCAGGCGTCATCGGTGGGTCGGCCTTTCACAGAGAGCCATTCACAGAGAGCGTCCGGGATCAGCGGTTGACCAGCGGACCGGAACCGGTGGAGCCGCGCACGACCAGCTCCGGCTGGAAGATCAGCTCGACGTGCTTGGCCGGCGCGCCGCTGACCTCCTCCAGCAGCGTCTGCACGGCGGCCGAGGCCATCGCCCCGATCGGCTTGCGCACGGTGGTGAGCGGCGGGTCGGTGAACGCGATCAGCGGCGAGTCGTCGAACCCGACCACCGACACGTCGCCCGGCACCGCCAGCCCCTTCTGCCGGCAGGCGCGGATCGCCCCGAGCGCCATCAGGTCGCTCGCGCACACGATCCCGGTGCAGCCGCGGGCCAGCAGCTGCGCGGCGGCGGCCTGCCCGCCCTCGACCGAGAACAGCGAGTGGGAGATCAGGTCGTCGACGTCGGTGGCGCCGAGCAGGTGGGCCATCGCCTGCTTGTAGCCCTCGATCTTCCTGATCACCGGGACGAACCGGCGCGGCCCGAGCGCGAGCCCGACGCGTTCGTGGCCGAGGTCGACCAGGTGCTGGACGGCCAGCCGCGCCGCGAGGCGGTCGTCGGGCGAGATGAAGGGCGCGTCGATGTGCTCGCTGTAGCCGTCGACCAGCACGATCGGCAGGCCGCGGTCGATCAGGCGGGTGTAGCGGTCCATCCGGGCGGTGGTGTCGGCGTGCAGGCCGGAGACGAAGACGATGCCGCTGACACCGCGGTCGACCAGCAGCTCGGTGAACTCGTCCTCAGGGGCGCCGCCGGGCAGCTGGGTGCACAGCACGGGCGTGTAGCCGTGCTGGGTCAGCGCCTTCTCGATGGCCTGCGCGAACGCCGGGAAGATCGGGTTGTCCAGCTCGGGCGTGACGAGCCCGATGAGCCCGTTGCTGCGCTGCCTGAGGCGGGGCGGCCGCTCGTAACCCATCAGGTCGAGGGCCGTCATCACCGCCTGCCGGGTGCCTGCCGAGACGCCGGGCTTGCCGTGTCTGCCCGCCGGTAGAGTTGCAAGCTCTACCGGTTGTAGTACAAGGAGATCATCCTCCGTGCGCGCGACGTCCATCTCCCTCGTTCTCC
>NZ_JBSFGJ010000625.1:0-4335 GCF_053596515.1 Nonomuraea sp. NPDC001684 | reverse complement strand
CGGGCCGACCGGGTGGAGCACCTCGACCTGACCGGTCGCAACCTCAAGGAGTTTCCCGCCGAGGTGCTCCAGATGCCGTGGCTTCGTACCCTGATCCTGGACGGCAACCCGATCGGCGAGCTGCCCGAGGCGCTCGGGACGCTCACCCGGCTGGAGCACCTGTCGGTGCGCACATGCGAGCTGACCGCCCTGCCGGAATCGATCGGCGACCTGGCCGCGCTCCGGGTGCTGTGCGTCGCCGGCAACCGGGACACGGACCTGGACACGGTCGAGTTCACCCTGCCGGCCGCCATCGGCCGGCTCACCGCGCTGGAGGAACTCGACATCTCCTACCTGTCCGTCTCCGTCGACACGGAGTCGGGGTCGGAGTGGAACCTGCCGCAGGTGACACGGTTCGTCCTGCCGGACGCCTTCGGCGACCTGGTCGCGCTGCGCAAGCTGGTCGCCGACGGGACCGACGTCGTGTTCCCCGACTCCGCGCACGGGCTGGCCGCCGTCGAGGAGGTGTCCATGACCGGCGGGAGCCATTACTTCCTGCGGACCTTCCCCGAGGCCGTCACCACCTTCCCGAACCTGCGCCGGCTCGACCTGAGCGGCAACTACTTCGACACCGTCCCCGACAGCCTGCTGCGGTTGACCCGCCTCGAAGATCTCGACCTCGGCGACAGCCTCGGTCTGCTGCGCGACCCGCTGCCCGACCTCGGCCGCCTGCCCGCGCTGCGGGTCCTCGGCTTCGGCGGAGACAGCCGCCGCGCCGGCACGCCCCTGCCGTCGCACGTTTTCCTGCGGGAGCTGTTCGCCATGGAGCTGCCCGGACTGGAGGAGCTCCGGATCAGCCGGTGGCAGCGGAACACCAAGCGCCTCAAGCTCAAGCCCGAGCACTTCGCCGGGATCGGGACGTTTCGTCGGCTGCGGATCGTCGACCTGAGGTTCAATCAGCTCAACGACCTGCCGGCGGATTTCGACACGCTCCCCGATCTGGCGGTGGCCAACTTGTACGGCAACCTGTTCCCGAGGGCGGTCCGCGACCGGATCACCGCCGCACACCCGACCGCCCAGATCGACTTCGAGTAGGCGCGGCCCGCACCCGATCCGGGCGAAGCGGGGACGGCCGGCACCCAGGCGGGGCACCCGAATCGCGCATCACTTGAGTCCCCACGCGCTGCACCGAGATCATCCCGGTGCAGCGCGATCGACGCGACAGGGTTCTCACACACGCCCTAGGAACGCCAGCCGGGCAAGCGGTCGGACTCGCAGCCGGCGTCCTCGATGGCCGCCACGATGAAACTCTCCTCGACCGGGCCCTCGGTGAGCACGCTCACCCGGCCGGCCGCCAGGTTCACGTCCACGCCCACCACCCCCGGGATCAGGGCCAGCTCCCGCTTCACCGCCTCCACGCACGTGGCGCAGCTCCCGGTGTTCAGGTCGGGGATGCCGTAGGTGACGAGGCTGTGGACAAGGGTGATCATAAGGTCCTCCGAAGTGCCGTACAGGGGTTGGGTATGGGGTCCGTTTCACCACGCCGTACCCTTTTCTGAGCTTGCCGCAAGGAGAGCGGCGACGACAGCGGATACGACTTCCCCTTCCCGCCATGGCGGGAAGCGGACAGGAGAGGGACGTGAGCGACGAGGCCACCGCCAGGCGGGTGTACACGCGGATGCGCCGGCACCGGGAGTCGTTCGGCGCGGCGGCCGCCGGGCTGGGGCTGCGCGGCGCCGAGGTCGAGCGGGCCCGCGACCGGCTGACCAGGCTCGGCCTGCTCAACCCCGGCGCCGAGATCGCCGTCGACGCGATGGCGGCGCTCAACCGCATGCTGCTCGGCGGCGAGGAGCTGCTCGGGATGCTCGCCGAGCAGCGGGCGGCCTCCAGGGAGCTCACCGAGCACTACCTGCGCCTGGACGGCGACCCCCAGGACGCCCGCGTCGAGTTCTTCCCCCGGTCCAACGTGGAGGCCCTGCGGGTGAAGCTGCGGGCGGCGACGGACCTGGCCCGCGAGGAGGTCATGGGCATGCACATGCCGCACGCCTGGGAGCCGGAGCGGCTGCGGGACTCCCGCGCCGAGGACGTGCGCGCGGTGGCCCGCGGCGTGCGGGTGCGCATCATGCACGCCCAGAGCCAGCTGGCCCAGCCGGCGATGCGCGAGCACGTCCAGGGCATGCTGGAGGGCGGGGTCGAGGTGCGCACCATGCCGTTCGTCCCGGTACGGCTGATCATGCTGGACCGCGAGCTGGCCGTGGCCGAGGTGATGCCCGGCGACCTCATGGCGGGTGCGATGCTCATCGAGGGACGCGGGCTGGTCGCCTCCTACGCCGCGCTGTTCGACTACTGCTGGATGACCGCCTCCGAACCGGGCGACGTGCCCAGGGCGGCCGACGGCGAAGAGCTCAACGACCAGCAGCGGGCGGTGCTGCGCCTGCTGGCCACGGGCGCCAAGGACGACGCCATCGCCCGTGCCCTGGGCGTCTCGAACCGCACGGTGACCAGGGTCGTGGCCGAGCTGACCGCGCAGCTCGGCGCCGACAGCCGCTTTCAGGCGGGCGTCCGCGCCGCCAAGCTCGGCTGGATCTGAGCCGGGAAGGCCCTCTCTCCCCGATCCGCGCGCCGGGCGGATCGGGCTTGTGAAACTCGCATTGTTCTATCAGGATTAGAACATGCTCTATCGCGTCGACCCGAGCAGCAGCACGCCGTTGAGCGAGCAGATCGCCGGATGCGTCCGCCGCGGCATCGCCGACGGGCTGCTGACCCCCGGCGACCGGCTGCCCTCCGGCCGCGACCTGGCCTCCTCCCTGGAGGTCAACATGCACACCGTGCTGCGCGCCTACGCCGACCTGCGCGACGAAGGACTGATCGAGCTGCGTCCCGGCCGCGGCGCCACCGTCACCAGGACGAACCCGCGCGAGCGGGCACAGCTCGTGCAGACCGTCCGGCACCTTGTCACCGTGGCCCGCCGCGCGGGCCTGAACCGCGACGAACTGATGTCGCTGGTGGGGAAGGAATTCACATGATCGGTAAGGTCCGATGGCTGACGGGCGCGGTCGCCCTGCCCGCGGCGGTTCTGGGCGGCGCCGTGCTGACCGTGCTCGCCTGGCGTCAGCGGCTGCCCGCCGCGTTACCCGGCCGCAGCGGCGCGGCCCACGGCTCCACCGTCACGGTCGAGCAGTTGTCCACCCTGCTGCTCGGCGTCCCGGCGGCCGTCTGGCTGGCCGGGCTGGCCGGGTTCGTCCTGGCCGGTCGCGCGCCGGCCTCGCGCGCCCATGCGATCCGGACGGCGATCCTGGTCGCGGTCGTCACGATCGCCGTCGCGCCGGCCACGTCCCTGCTGGTCATCCTGCACGCGGCACTCGACGCCCCCACCGCGGCCCAGGCGGCTCCGCCCTCGCCGGCGGTGATGGGCGTGCTCGTCCCCGTGGCCACGCTCGCCGGCGCGTTCGCCGCCTTCCTGCTGGCCGGCCGCCGCACCCCCGCCGGCCGGGCCACCGGCGCCCCCGCCCCCGACGCTCCCCGGCTGCCGCTGCGCGGCCAGGAGAAGGTCTCCTGGCAGGAACGGCGCGTCAGCCGGGCCGTCGACCTGGGCGTGGCCGCTCTCACACTGACCGGGGCGGCCATGACGGCGGCGCTGGTCCTCACCGTCGGCCCCGCGGGCTGGGCCGGGGCCGCCGTCGTGGTCGTCGCCGTGGTGCTGCTGCCGATGCGCTCCTACCGGCTGGCCATCGACGAGCGCGCGGTGACCGTCACGCTCGGCCCGATCAGCCGGGAGGTCGCGGTCGGCAGCGTGCGCCGGGCCGACGCGGTCGACGTCCCGGCGGATCGGTGGCTGCTGAACGGAGCCCTGCACGGCGCCGGGGCGGGCATGTTGCTGCTGCCCGGGCCCGCGCTGGCCCTGCGCCTGGCCGACGGCACCGACTTCCTGGTGTCCTGCCGCGACGCCCCCACCGCCGCCGGCCTGATCAACAGCCTGCGCGACCAGGCCGCCTGAGCGCCCGGGGCCGGCACGCCGGTGACATTGGTCAATGTGATCACGCTGATCCCATTGATCACTCGGCCACCGGCGGGCCGGGACCCGGCCTATACACTGCCGCTGTTCCTGGTTCTCGTGGCGCCCGGCCCGTCGCGGCCGTGCGGCACCGTTCTCCTGGGGGGCGCACCTGCGCCGCCTGCGTGTACACCCGATTCACGGATGGCATGGGGCAGGTGGGATGACGACGGTCGGGAAACCGGATCGGGTCGTGCCCGAACAGGGGCGGCCGTGGCCGCGCGGCGCGGCGCGGCACTACCGCCGCGATCCGCTGGGGTTCGTGGAGCGGGCGGCGGCCGAGCGCGGGCCGGTGTTCCGCC
>NZ_JBSFGJ010000624.1:0-4341 GCF_053596515.1 Nonomuraea sp. NPDC001684 | reverse complement strand
GCGTCTACGGGCCGACCGAGACGACCATCTGGTCCACCGCCGCCGAGCTGCGCGACCCGCCGCTCGACCCGGTCCCCGCCGGGGAGCCGCTGGCCAACACCCAGATCTTCGTCACCGACGCCGCGGGCCGCGAGCTGCCGCCGGGCGTGCCGGGCGAGCTGTGCGTCGCCGGCGCGGGGGTGAGCGCGGGCTACCTCGACCGGCCCGAGCTGACGGCGCAGCGCTTCGGCCATCACGACCGGTACGGCCGGTTCTACCGGACCGGCGACCGGGCGCGCATCCGCCACGACGGCGCGCTGGAGCTGCTCGGCCGCGACGACCGGCAGATCAAGCTGCGCGGCCACCGCATCGAGCTCGGCGAGGTCGAGGCCGCGCTGCACGAGCACGCGGCGGTGCGCACGGCCGCGGTGATCCTCGACGGCGACCCGCAGACCGACGGACGGCTCGCCGCCTTCCTGGAGGTCACCGGCGAGACCACCGAGGAAGAGCTGTGGCGCTTCGCCAGGACGCGGCTGCCCGACTACGCCGTCCCCACCCGGTACATCGTCGTCGGCAGGCTGCCCACCACGGCCAACGGCAAGATCGCCTACCGCGACCTGAAGGTGCCCGACGAGGGCCGCGCCCCGGTGCGGGAGGCGGGCGACGGGCTGGTCCGGCAGGTGGTGGCGTTGTGGAGCGAGGCGCTGAACCGGCCCGGGCTCGGGCCGCACGACAACTTCTTCCTCAACGGGGGCCACTCCGTGCTGGCCGTCCGGCTGATCGGCCCGCTGGAGGAGCTGGCGGGCCGCGCCGTCTCGGTGCGGGCCGTGTTCGACCATCCGACGCCGGCCGAACTGGCCCTGCACCTGGGGGAAGCCCGATGACGCCGTGGTACGTCCAGGTCAAGGAGGGGGAGCGGGCGCTGGTCGCCTTCCCGCACGCGGGCGGCGGTCCGGCCTCGCTCGGCGAGCTCGCCGGGCACTTCCCGCCCGAGGTGGGCCTGTGGTCGGTCAACCTGCCGGGACGCCAGGCCAGGCTCGCCGAAGAACCGCGGACCGACCTCGACGGGCTGGTCGACGACCTGGCGCGCGACCTGGCCGGGTGGCGTGAGCCGTACACGCTGTTCGGCTACTGCAGCGGGGCGTTGCTGGCCTTCCTCGTCTGCCGGCGCGTGGTCGAGCTGGGCGGGCGGCCGGAACGGCTGGTCGTGGGCTCGTTCGCCGCGCCGGACGTGACCCTGCTGCTGCGCCGCCTGCCGTCGTTGCCGTCGTGGCTGTTCTGGGAGCAGCTGATCGAGCTCGGCGGCGTCCCGCCGGAGCTGGCCGACCGGGAGGCGCTCTGGCCGGTGCTGGAGCCGGCGCTGCGCGCCGACTTCGGGCTGCTGGCCGGCTACCACCACCGGCCGGGGCCGCCGCTGCCGGTGCCGATCTCCGTCCTGTACGGAGCCAGGGACGCCTCGCTGACCCGGGGCGGCCTCCTGGGCTGGCGGCGGCAGAGCGTGCACCGGCCCGCGTTGAAGGAGCTCGACTCCACCCACTGGCTGGCCGAGGAGACCCCCGACGCCCTGGCCGCCGCGATCGTTGAGGAGATGGGATGCGCCTCGGTTACAGCATGAGCTACTGGGGCGGCGCGGGCCTCGGCCCCGCCGACCACCTGGCGCTGGTCCGCGAGGCGGAGGCCCTGGGCTACTCGTCCGTGTGGGCGGCCGAGACCTACGGGACCGACCCGGCGACCCTGCTGGCCTGGATCGCCGGGCAGACCGAGCGCATCGCGCTCGGCACCGGCGTGCTGCAGATGTCGGGACGCAAGCCCGTGGTCGCCGCGATGACGGCGGCCACCCTCGACCAGGTCTCCGGCGGCCGCGCCCGGCTGGGCGTGGGCCCGTCCGGCCCGCAGGTGGTCGAGGGCTGGCACGGCGAGCGCTTCGACCGGCCGCTGGCCCGCGCCCGCGACTACCTCCAGGTGGTGCGCAAGGCGCTGGACGGCGAGCCGGTGCGGCACGAGGGACCCACGATGACGCTGCCCCTGCCCGGCAGCGAGGGCAAGGAGCTGACGCTGGCCGTCGCGCCGGTGCAGGAGCGGCTGCCGGTCTACCTGGCCGCGATGGGCCCGAAGACGGTCGCGCTGGCCGGCGAGCTCGCCGACGGCTGGCTGGCCATCCACTTCCCGCCCGACCACCTGGCCCGCATGGCCAAGCACCTGAACGGCGCCGACCTGGACGTCGCGCCCATGGTGCTCACGCTCGTCGAGGAGGACCAGGAGCTGGCCTACGACATGATGCGGCCCATGCTCGCCCTCTACCTCGGCGGCATGGGCTCGCGCCGGACCAACTTCTACAACCGCCTGGCCGCCACGCTCGGCTTCGAGCAGGAGGCCGCCCGCATGCAGGAGGCCTTCCTGGACGGACGGCAGGGCGAGGCCATGGCGATGCTGCCCGACGCGCTCGTGGACGCGATGACCATGTGCGGCCCCGCGGGCAAGGTGCGCGAGCGGATGGCGGCCTACCAGGAGGCGGGCGCGACCACGCTGATCGTCGGCCTGGTCACGCCCACCCGGCGGCTGCGCAGCCGTCAGCTGCGGCTCATTGCGAGTCTGGCTCCGGCATCCCGATGAGCTTGGCCAGCGGCGACCAGGCCATCGCCGCGATCGGCACCAGAGCGCCGACGGCGATGACCACCCACAGCGTCGTACGCGTCCCCACGGCGCCGGCCAGCAGGCCGGCGCCGAGCGCGCCCAGCGGGGCGGGGATCAGGCCCAGCGAGTAGATCGAGGCCACCACCCGGCCCTGGAGGTGCGGCGGGGTGACCGTCTGCACCAGGCTGGTGTTGGTGACGAAGAAGATCTGCGAGCTGACGCCGCTGACCAGCTGCGCGACGACGAGCATCGCCACCGAGACCCAGACCGGCCCGACGGCCAGCGGGATGAGGAAGAGCGCCAGGTTGCCGTACACCATCGACCACACCAGCACCTTGCCGATCGCGTAACGCCGCATCACCTTGACGGCGACCAGCGCCCCGATGATCGCGCCCACGCCGCCGCCGGCCAGGATGCTGCCGAACCAGCCCGCGGGCACGCCCAGGTCGCGGATCACGTACAGGGCGTAGATGGAGTTCATCGAGCCCAGGATGAACAGCGAGTACACGGCCGAGGAGACGGCCAGCGGCCGGATCAGCCGGTGCCGCATCACCCAGCCCATGCCCTGCCAGATCGCCTTGTGCACCTGCGCGGGGGTGGTGTCGTCCGGCTCCGGACGGGCCTCCGGCCGCTTGATCAGGGACACCGCGATCGCGGAGGCCAGGTACGACACCGCGTCGATGATCAGCAGCGCGGGCGCGGCGAGCACCTTCAGCAGCGCCGCTGCCAGGCCGGGCCCGAACGTCTGGGCGGCCGACTCGGTCAGCTGCAGCTTGGAGTTGCCCTCCATGAAGTTCTCCCGCGGCACCAGGAACGGGAAGTAACTCCGGTAGGCCGTCTGGAAGAGCGTGCTGAGCAGGCCGAGCGCGAAGATGACGCCGTAGAGCCAGGTCAGCGTGAGCAGGTCGGCGAACCACGCGACCGGGATCAGCATCAGCAGCACGAAACGCGCCACGTCCGTCCAGATCAGGATGGGCCGCTTGCGCACCCGGTCGGCCAGCACGCCGAACAGCAGGAAGAACACCATCGGCAGCCGCAGCAGGAAGCCGACGACGCCCATCTCCGCCTCGGAGGCGTTCAGGACGGTGACCGCGATGACGGGGAACGCGAAGAGACTGATCGCTGAGCCGAACTGCGACAGGCTCTGGCCCGCCCACAGCCGCAGGAAGTCGGGGTGCTTCCAGAGGCTCGTCTGCTCACTGGTCGGGGATGCCATGATCCATCCACCTTCTGATCTCGGTGGCCGCTCCGGCGACCAGGGGTTCGTACAGGATGGGGACGCGTTCCTCGGGGATCGCGACGTGGGCGAGCCGCCCCTTGGCGACGGAGGGCCAGTTGCCGTCCTCGCGCCTGGGCGCGAAGAGCGCGACGTCGCCGTCGTAGGGCTCGTGCCGGTAGCCGCCGACCGCGTGCGCGTTGGCCCGGAACACGGCCAGGTAGCGGCGCGCCTGCTCGACCTCGGCGGTGTCCGGCGCCAGCCGGTCGGCGGCGGAGGCGGCGCCCATGACGGTCAGGAGTTGCTCCTCCGGCGGACGGGCGGCGAGTTCGGCCGGGTCCAGCCCGAGGGTCTCCTCGGGGCCGCCGGCCAGCGCGTGGAACAGCAGGACCGTGTCGTCCTCCAGCGACGCCTCGGCCACGGGCTCCTCGGCGTTGGCGTAGAGGAGCACGACGAGCGGCACCTGCTCGCCGCGCTCGCGCAGCCGCCTGGCCACCTCCAGGGCGATGTTC
>NZ_JBSFGJ010000623.1:0-4354 GCF_053596515.1 Nonomuraea sp. NPDC001684 | reverse complement strand
ATGATCTACTCGATCCCGCCCGCGATCCGGATCACCGCGCTGGCCGTCGAGGGGGTCTCCGCCACGGCGGTCGAGGCGTCGGCGTCGCTCGGCGCGACCCGCCGTCAGACGCTGTTCAAGGTGCAGCTGCCGCTGGCCCGTCCGACGATGGCGCTGGCGGTGAACCAGACCATCATGATGGCGCTGTCGATGGTCGTGATCGCGAACCTGATCTCGGCCCCCGGCCTGGGCGGCGACATCATCCGCGGCCTGTCGCGGGCCCAGGTCGGCATCATGCTCCCGGCGGGCCTGGCCATCGTGGTCATGGCCGTCGTGCTCGACCGCATGCTCATGTCGGTGGCCCGCCGCGAGGCGCACGCGTCGGTCGGCCGGCCGGACCTGGCGGTCGCGGCGGCGCTGGCGGTCGCGTGCGTGGCGGCCGGGCTCGCGCTGCCCGCGGGCTGGCCCGACGGCCTGACGGTCACCTTCGCCGGCGCGGTGAACGACGCGGTCCGCTGGGCGGAGACGACCTGGTACCCGGTCACGACGTTCGTCAAGGACCTGACCTCGGCCTTCCTGCTCAACCCGCTGGAGGGCCTGCTCACCTCCGCCCCGTGGTGGCTGGTCGCCCTCGCGGTGCTGGTCCTGGCCTGGCGGGTGAGCGGGGTACGCCCGGCGCTGACCGCGCTCGGCTGCCTGCTGGCGATCGCGCTGCTCGGCGTGTGGGAGCACGCCATGCAGACGATGACCACGGTCGCGGTGGCGGTGCTCGTCACCCTCGTCGTCGGCCTGCTGCTGGGGGTGGCCGCGGCCCGCTCGCCACGCTGGTCGGCCGTTCAGCGCCCGCTGCTGGACGCCGCCCAGACCATGCCCGCGTTCGTCTACCTGCTCCCGGCGCTGGCCCTGTTCGAGACGACCCGGTTCACCGCGATCTTCGCCTCGGTGATCTACGCGGTGCCGCCCGTGGTGCGCCTGGTCGAGGACGGCATCAGAGGGGTGCCCGGCACGGTCGTCGAGGCGGCCGCGTCGGCCGGCTCGACCCCGGGCCAGCTGCTGTGGAAGGTGCAGCTGCCGATGGCGCGGCGGGCCATCCTGCTCGCCGCCAACCAGGGCATCGTGATGACGCTGGCCATGGTCGTCGTCGGCGGCCTGGTCGGGGCGGGCGCGCTCGGCTACGACGTGGTCGTCGGCTTCTCCCAGCGCACGGATTTCGGCATGGGCTTCGTGGCGGGCATCGCGACCGTCCTGCTCGGAGTCATGCTCGACCGCATCACGCAGGGCGCCGACAGGCGCCCTTCCCCCCGAAAGAGGAAGCGCACATGAAGATTCGCCTGCTCGCAGGCCTGCTCGTTGTCGGCCTCACCGCCGTGGGTTGCGGCGGTGGCGCCAAGGTGGAGACCTCCCCCAGCTCCGCCGCCCCGTCGGCCGGCGCCGCCTCCGGCGCGGCGACGACCGGCACCGTCAAGATCGCGATCAACCCGTGGGTCGGTTACGAGGCCAGCGCGAACGTCGTCGCCTACCTGCTGAAGAACGAGCTCAAGTACGACGTGCAGCTGCCCGAGATCAAGGAGCAGGTCGCCTGGGAGGGCTTCGAGACGGGCGACGTGGACGTCATCATCGAGAACTGGGGCCATCCGGACCTGAAGAAGAAGTTCATCGACGAGAAGAAGGTCGCGCTCTCGGCGGGCTCCACCGGCAACAAGGGCGTCATCGGCTGGTACGTGCCCAAGTGGATGGCCGACAAGTACCCCGACATCACCGACTACAAGAACCTGAACAAGTACGCCGACCTGTTCAAGACGTCGGAGTCCGGCGGCAAGGGCCAGCTCCTCGACGGCGACCCGAGCTACGTCACCAACGACGAGGCCCTGGTCAAGAACCTCAAGCTGAACTACAAGGTGGTGACCGGCGGCAGCGAGGCGGCCCTGCTCAAGGCGGCCGAGCAGGCGCAGGCGCAGAAGAAGGCGCTGCTGTTCTACTTCTGGACGCCCCACTGGCTGTTCGACAAGGTCGAGCTGACCCGGGTGAACCTGCCCCCGTACACCGAGGGCTGCGACGCCGACGCCAAGAAGGTCGCCTGCGACTACGCCGAGCTGGACCTCGACAAGATCGTCAGCAAGAAGTTCGCCGACACCGGCGGCAAGGCGTACGAGCTGGTCAAGAACTTCAGCTGGACCAACGAGGACCAGAACGCGGTCGCCAACGACATGACCAACAACGGCCTGACCGGCGAGCAGGCCGCCAAGAAGTGGGTCGAGGCCAACACCGCCAAGTGGCAGGCCTGGCTCCCCAAGTGACCCCTCTTGACCGCGTCCGCGCCGGCCGCCCGCCGGCGGAGGCGCGGTCGCGGAGACCTCTCATGCGAACCAAGAAGCTGGCCGGGCCGCTGCTCGCGGCCCTGCTCCTGACGTCCTGCTCCGGCGGCGCCCCCGAGACCGGGGCCGCCGCCAAGGGCACGGTCAACATCGACGTGCACGCCTGGGTCGGGTACGAGGCCCAGGCCGCCGTCCTGGCCTACCTGCTCGAACACGAGCTGGGTTACAAGGTCAACACGCGCAAGAACAACGAGAGCGATTCCTGGCGCGATTTCGAATCCGGCAAGGTCGACGTGATCGTCGAGAACTGGGGACACAACGACCTGAAGAAGGAGTACATCGAGCAGAAGAAGGTGGCGCTGTCGGCCGGGCTCACCGGCAACAAAGGCGTGATCGGTTGGTACGTCCCCGAGTGGATGACCAAGAAATATCCCGACTTAACCGACTATCGGAACCTGAACAAGTACGCACACCTATTCCGGACCGCCAAAACCGGAAATTTGGGTCAGGTACTCGACGGGGACCCGACATTCGTCACCAACGACGAGGTTCTCATCAAGAACCTCGGCCTCGATTACAAGGTCGTCTACTCCGGCAGCGAGGACGCGCTGATCAAGGCCGCGCAGACGGCGGCGCGCACCCGCACGCCCCTGCTCATGTATTTCTACGAACCGCAATGGCTGTTCACCAAGGTCAAACTGGTCAAGGTCAACCTGCCCCCGTACGCGGTCGGCTGCGACGACGTGCCCGCCAGGGTCGCCTGCGACTACCCGCCGTACCTGCTGGACAAGATCGTCAGCAGGCGGTTCGCCGAGCGCGGCGGGAAGGCGTACGAGCTGGTGCGCAACTTCACCTGGACCAACGACAACCAGAACGCCGTGGCCGCCGAGATGATCAACGGCAAGAAGACCGCCGAGCAGGCCGCCCGGCAGTGGGTGGAGGAGAACAAGATCGTGTGGAAGGACTGGATCCCGCGTTGAGCTTCGACTTCGTCATCGTGGGCGGCGGCTCGGCCGGCTGCGCCCTGGCCAACCGGCTGAGCGCCGACCCGTCGGTGTCCGTGCTGGTGCTGGAGGCGGGCCGGCCGGACTACCTCTGGGACGTCTTCATCCACATGCCGGCCGCGCTGATGTTCCCCATCGGCAGCCGGTTCTACGACTGGAAGTACGAGTCCGAGCCAGAGCCGCACATGAACGACCGGCGCATCTACCACGCGCGCGGCAAGGTGCTGGGCGGCTCCAGCAGCATCAACGGGATGATCTTCCAGCGCGGCAACCCGCTGGACTACGAGCGCTGGGCCGCCGATCCCGGCATGGAGAACTGGGACTACGCCCACTGCCTGCCCTACTTCAGGCGCATGGAGAACTGCCTGGCCGACCCCGGCTCCCCCTTCCGTGGCGACGACGGCCCGCTGAAGCTGGAGCGCGGCCCGGCCCGCGGCCCGCTGTTCGAGGCGTTCTTCGAGGCGGTCCAGCAGGCCGGCCATCCGCTCACCGACGACGTGAACGGCTACCGCCAGGAGGGCTTCGCCGCCTTCGACCGCAACGTCCACCGGGGCCGCCGGCTCAGCGCGGCCCGCGCCTATCTGCATCCGGTGCGCCGCCGTCCCAACCTCACGGTCAGGACGCGGGCCCACGTGGAGAAGGTGCTCTTCGACGGGACGCGGGCGGTGGGCGTCCAGTGCGGCGGCGAGCGCATCGAGGCGCGCGAGGTCGTGCTGTGCGGCGGCGCGATCAACACCCCGCAGCTCCTCCAGCTGTCCGGGGTCGGGCCGAAGGCGCTCCTGGAGTCCGTGGGCGTCCGGGTGGTGCACGACCTGCCGGGCGTCGGCGAGAACCTCCAGGACCATCTGGAGGTCTACGTCCAGCACGCCTGCACGCAGCCGGTCTCGCAGCAGCCGTCGCTGGCGATGTGGCGGCGGCCGTTCATCGGCGCCGACTGGCTGTTCCTGCGGCGCGGCCCCGGCGCCACGAACCACTTCGAGGCGGGCGGGTTCATCCGCTCCAACGACGACGTCGCGTACCCGAACCTGATGTTCCACTTCCTGCCGATCGCCGTGC